>CAZZZJ010000068.1:0-11723 GCA_964658355.1 Beijerinckiaceae bacterium | reverse complement strand
CGAAGGCGGCGTGGGCGGTCCGGGAGACCCGCCAGCCGACGATGCGGTGGGCGAAGACGTCGATCACGAAGGCGTTCGTCGTCGAAGCCCGACCAAGTCGCGACGTCGGTGAAGTCGGAGACCCAAGGTGCGGTCGGGCGCGGTGCCTCGAACTGCCGGTCGACCCGGTCGAGCGGGCACACCGCGGCCGGATCAGGGATCGTCGTCCGGACCGACTTGCCCCGCACGACGCCCTTCGGTCCCATCGCCCGCATCAGCCGCGCGGACGGTGCCTCGAGCCACTGCGATCCCTTCTCGGCGGAGCTGCCGCCAGAGCGTGCGCACACTGTCGACATGGACGTTCGCTTCGAACACGCGCCGAAGCTCGACCGTCCGCGCCGCGTCGCTCCTGGCTCGTGCCGGTCGCCTGCCGGGATCGGCGCGTCGCGCGGTATGCCGTCCGGGCACATGGGGGCGAGATCCAGATGGTGAACCGGCGCGAGGGACGGCTTCGGGCCTCGATCACGCTGCCGGGTGGAGATTCTCCATGCCGCCGACACCGCACCAGCGGCATCGCCCGTTTCGACGCAGCTATCGAGGGGCGCGGTTAAACGGATGGAATAGAGAAAGACACAATTCCATACACTCAAACACCTACGAATGAGAATGAACGATTTTCTATCACTGTGATTCGTCCGGACGGGTATTATACTCGATAACCCAGCATCAGATCTTGCCTTTCCCGGAATGGGAGTGACAGTGATCGGCGGCCACGGCACGCCATTCAACCCTTGCCACGGATCAAGGTGCCCGTAGTTGCGATGTCCCGTTCCCCTCCCAAGGTCCTCCCGAGTGACGGACTGCTTACGAATCCCAGGGTCGATGGCAGTTTCTGCGCTCTGGCCGATGCGCTTCCCGCACTGATATTCCTGGCGGATGCGGAGGGGCGTTGCTCCTTCACCAACCGCGGGTTCCAGGAATACACCGGACTGGTCGCCGATACCGTGAAGGGCGATGGCTGGCTTCATGCCCTTCATCCCGACGACTTCAGTGCCGTGAAGGAGGCTTGGAAGTCGGCCGTCGCCGTCGTCGAGCCATTCGAGATCGAACTTCGCCTTCGCGCCTCGGACGGGCATCATTGCTGGTACCTCATGCGCGCGGTGCCCGTACGGTCGAACGGTCATGTCGACCATTGGGTCGGAACCTGCACCGATATCGACGACCGCATGCGCATCGCCGACAACGCCAGCGTCGAGCATGCGCACACACGTTCGGCGCTCGACGACAGCCAGGCGCGCTACCGCACCGTCTTCCAGTCGATGTTCAGCTTCGTCGGGCTCCTGTCCCTGGACGGCATCCTCGTGGAGGCCAACGACGCTGCCCTCTCCTTCGGTGGGGTCACAGCCGAGGAGGTGGTGGGGCGTCACCTCTGGGATACGCCCTGGTGGGATGTCGGGGAGGAGGCCAAGGAGCGATTGCGCCGGGCCGTAGCCGCCGCGGCTGATGGCGAGTTCGTCCATTACGAAGCCGAGGTTCGCGTCGCGGGGGGCGGAATCGCGCCGGTCGACTTCTCGCTCAAGCCCGTGTTCGACGCGGAGGGCCGCGTCCGTCAGATCATACCGGAAGGGCGGGACCTCAGCCGGACGAAGTCCGTCGAGCGGGCCCTTCGGGAGAGTGAGGCCCGCTACCGTTCGATCTTCGAGAACGCGGCGGTCGGCATCGCCTGCATCGATCTTCGGACCGAACGCTGGCTCACCGTCAACGAGACCCTGTGCCGGCTGGTCGGCTACAGCGAGGACGAACTCCTCGCCCGCCAGTGGACCGCGACGACGCATCCGGACGACGTCGAGCTCGCATCCCTCCAGCGCATGGCGTCCGGCGCCCTGCGGTCGTTCGCCGTCGAGAAGCGCTACGTCCACAAGGCGGGACACGCCGTCTGGGCCCGGGTGACGGTGTCCGCGGTGGATACGTCCAAGGCCATGCCGGGAACCGCCATCGCGGTCATCGAGGACATCGGCGAGCGCAAGGCCCAGGAGGCGGCAGCCTCGGCCGAGGCGACGAACAAGGCCTTCCTCCTCGCCTTCGCCGACCGCGTCCGCCCCATCGGCGATGCGCGCACCGTGATGGCCGTGGCGACCGAGATGCTCGGGCTGCATCTCGGCGCGACCCAGGTGGGCTATGGCGAGGTGAGCGGTCTCGATGCAGCCTGTCTGGTCGACCAGGAGTGGCGTTGCGACGACGCGCCGAGCCTGATCGGCACGTGGCGGCTGGACGATTTCGGCGTCGACCTGATCGATACACTGAGGCAGGGTGGCACGGTCCCCATCGCCGACGTCTCGCGCGACCCGCGTACCCGCGATCCGCGGACGGTGGCGGCCTTCAACGCCATTTCGGTCAGGGCGCTCCTGAACGTCCCCCTGATCAAGGACGGGCGGCTATGCGCCATCTTCTTCGTGCACAGCCGGGTGCCCCGGCGTTGGACCAAGGCCGAGGCCGCCCTGGTGGCCGAGATCTGCGAGCGCACCTGGGCCGCCATCGAGAAGGTGCGTGCAGAGGCGGCGCTCTCGGCGAGCGAGGCCCGGCTCCAGCGGATCGTGCGGTCCGGCATCGTCGGCGTCGGCTTCGGGGATACGTCGGGGACGGTGCACGAGGTCAACGATGCCTTCCTGGCCATCATCGGACGCAGCCGCGCCGAGTTGTCCACCGAGGCCATCGACTGGCGGCGCCTGACGGCACCGGAGTACGCCGAGCGCGACGCCGCGGCCGTGGCGGAGTTGCTGCGCGACGGCGTCTGCCTTCCCTACGAGAAGGAGTACGTCGTCGGCGACCGGCGGGTGCCGGTGCAGATCGCGATGGCGGCCATCGATCCGGAAAGGAATCGCTCCGAGCATGTCGCGCTCATCGTCGACCTCTCGGCGCAGAAGGCGGCGCAGGCCGCCCTCGCCGAGAGCCATGCGCAACTTGAGGGGCGCGTCGCGGAACGGACGGTGGAACTCTCGCGCGCCAACGAGCGCCTGCTCGTCGAGATGAAACGGCGCGCGGCGGCGCAGGCCGCGCTCCTGCAGAGCCAGAAGCTGGAGGCGCTCGGGCATCTGACCTCCAGCGTCGCGCACGACTTCAACAACGTGCTGGCGGCGGTGATCGGCGGCTTCGGGCTCATCGCCAAGCGCGCGACGGACGAACGGCAGGTCCGGGTCGCCACGGAGGGGACGAAAGCCGCCGAGCGCGGCGCCGCCCTGATCCGGCAACTGCTCGCGTTCGCGCGCCAGCAGACCGTGGTCGCCGGCCGCGTCGACCTCCACAGGTTGTTCGAGGAGCTGGCACCGCACCTGCGGCACGTGACCGGCGATACCGTCAGGCTGGTGCTGGACCTGGAGCATGGCCTGCCGCCCGTCCAGATCGATCCCTCCCAGCTCCATGCGGCGCTGACGAACCTCGCCGTCAACGCCCGCGACGCGATGGCGAGCGGCGGCACGCTGACCATGCATGTCCAATCGGTGCCGCTCGACGCCGAACAGCGCCCCGCCGAACTGGCCGGGGGGGCGGCGGTCGCGATCCGGGTCGTCGACACTGGTGCCGGGATGGATCCCTTGGTCCTCCAGCGCGTGCTCGAACCCTTCTTCACCACGAAGCCCCCGGGCAAGGGGACCGGGCTCGGACTGGCCATGGTCCAGGGCCTGATGCTGCAATCCGGCGGCGCCCTGCGGATCACGAGCCGGATCGGACAGGGAACCGAGATCGTCCTCTACATCCCCACGGCATCCGCGACGGACTCTCAATCCGACGGCGACGAGGCCGAGGCCAGGGCCGACGAACGTATCCATCGCGGCGGCCGGGTCCTCCTCGTCGAAGACGACGAACTGGTCCGCGCCGTCGTCGCCGAACAGCTCTCGGAGCTCGGCTATGTGGTCGCCGAGGTGCGCGAGGCCAGGTCCGCCCTGGCCGTGCTGGAGGATGGGCAACGGCTCGACTTCGTCATCACCGATTACCTGCTGAGTGGGAACGACGGTGTCAAACTCGTCGCGGAGATCCGCAGGACCCGGGCCTCGCTCCCGGTCCTGTTCATCACCGGACAGGGGCATCCCGAGGGGCTAGAGGGCGAGCGGGTCCTGAACAAGCCCTTCATAGGGGAAGACCTCTCGGAGGCGCTCCTCGACATGACCGAGCAGGCCGAGGTCCTCGCAGAGGCGGACGCAGCCCTGGATCGCTTGCAGGCGCGCATCGAAGGCCTGCACCTGAAGTCCTGCCTTCAGGCATGGCGACGCGCGCGCCGGAACGGCCTTTTGCCCACTCGCAACGATTTCAAGATCGAACCGGCAGACCGGGACTGGGTCGTCGAGATCAAGGTCGATCAGACGCGCGTGCCAATGACCTTCTGGTTGGGCGAACTCGGTGCCGCATTACACCATCGCGTCCCGGGACAGCCGTGGCACTCCGCCCTCGACGTTGTCGGCAACGAGAGTGAGGACACGCTGGAGGGGGCCTATCGCCGCTGCGTCCGCTCGGGCAAGCCGACCTACGAGTTCGCGCGTCACGGGTTCGGTGATCGCCATCACAGAGTCTTCGAGCGCCTGCTCCTGCCGTGCAGGAGTGGGGGAAACACCATCGACATCCTGGTGGCGGTGGTCAGGTTCGCAGAGACGGACGGTTCGCCGTATCCGGTCGAAGGGACGAACGGGCTGGTGACGTTCGACATGCCGGGGTTGGCCCGGGCCGTCGAAGCCTTGGCGCCTCATGCGGTCGACGCGTTGCCGTTCGGGGCGATCCGCCTCGACGAGGACGGTCGCGTCGTGACGTTCAACCAGACGGAACGCAATCGGGGCGGCTCCGGCACCCTGTCTCGTCTCGGACGCGATTTCTTCACCGAGATCGCACCCTGCATGGACACGCCGGAGTTCCGTGGGCGCGTGGAGCGCGCGCGGGCTTCAGGTACCCTCGATCTCGCGTTCACCCATATCGGGGATTTCGCGGATCGAGAGCGGGAGTTAACGGTCAGGGTCCAATCGGCGTCGGGGGGCGGGACCTGGATCTTCCAGCGCCGTGAGGACTGACTCGGCGAGGTCGATACCTATCGGCCCTCACCCTCGATCCGCCCGCGTGACCCTCATACCGTATCGGTGATCGTCCAGTCCCCGGCCTTGCCCATGCTTCCATGAGGCAGGTCAGACCCGAAGGTGAAGGCGCGCGGCCGCTCGGCCACCAGCAGATGGGCCTCGCACCACGCTCGAAGCTCCGCGCGCAGCCGGCCGGGATCGGTGACCGGGTCGCAGGGCACGACGAAGGCCTTCAGGCGCACGCCCTCGTCGGGTCGCATAAGCCTCACCGCCGCATCCCGTACGGCGGGATGACCGCGGAGATGCGCCTGGACGCGGGACGCGTAGACGTTCCGGCCTGCCACCTGCACGGCATCGTCGCGACGGCCGACGATGCGGAAGGTGGTCGCGCCGGACCAGGCCAGCTGATCCGGGATGTCCCGGAGCTCGGTGGCGCCATCGCCCCGGAGCCGCAGGAGCGAGCCGTCGTCCCCGGCTCGGCGCCAGAACGGAAAGAGACGGTAATCGCCGGCGCCGGTGTCGCGCCAGCCGATGCCTGCGGTCTCGGTCGAGCCGTACACCTGGACGAGCCTCGCAAGCCCCGTCTCCCCTGCGCGCGCAGCGACCTCGGGCGGACAGGGGGCGCTCGACGTAACGCCGACCGCGTCGGCAGGGACAGTCGTCACGCTCCGGCTAAAGGCGTCCCAGAAGAACGGATGTCCGACGATCAGGTCCCCGGCCTGCAGCGTCGCGGCGAGCCCATCACCCGAGGTGCCCCGCACATCGATGACGGGCACGTCGAAATAGTGCGGCAGGAGCACCGAGAACAGGAAGCCGTAGATGTGATGGGACGGCACCGCGGAGAGGACGCGTCGCCGGCGAGGCAACAGTTCGGCGAGCGCCGCGATCTCCTGGCCCAGACCGTCCATGGCATGCAGATGCAGCTGCGGCTCGCCCGTGCTGCCGGACGTCCGAAACCCCATTTCCGATGGCCGTGTCGCCAGGCGACGGGCGACGGCCTCGACCCAATCCCCGAAAGTCCCCACCGCGAGAAACTCGCGTCCGACCGGGGCCCCCCTGGACCGAAAGACCTCGGACGATGCCGTCGCCAGCGATAGCATCTCGATTGAATCCCAGGAGAGGCCATCTTTGCCCAAGGGCAGATGCGGATCCCACGGTGGGACGGGGATGCCATCGCCCGGTCGTAGTCGCGCGATCTCGGCGGTGAGATGGTCGCATACCACCCGCCGCAGCCTATTGCGGTCGTGCCACCAGGCGTCGATCCCATGCGATCCAAGCGCCCGATGGCTGTCCCTGGTCATGTCAGCCACGTCGGTCGCACCGCCCCTCCACGATGCGCTTGCGGCGCTGCCATGTCGCCACCTTGCGCAGGAGGCGCGAGAGCTGCTCCACCGAGTACGGCTTGTGGAGCAGCTCGAAGCCGTAGGTGCCGTTCTGGGCCAGCACATGGCTGTAGCCCGAGGCCAGGAGCACCGGCAGGTCGTGGTGCTGGCGGCGGATCTCATGGGCGAGGTCGATCCCATTCATGCCCGGCATCATCACGTCCGAGAACACGACGTCGAACCGGTCGGCGTCCTTTGCCAGTTCCGCCAGCGCCTCCTCGGCGTTCGCGGCCCACACCGTCACGTAGCCAAGCTCGGCCAGGGTCTGGGTCGCGAAGGTCCCGACCTCCTGATTGTCTTCGACCACGAGGACGCAGGTGCCGTGGCCGTCCATGAGCGGTTCCGGCTCGCCGGCTTCGACGGGTTGGCTCCGTGCGGCCACGCGGGGCAGGTAGAGGGTGAACGTGGATCCCTTCCCGAGACGGGTCGCCACCGTGACCTGCCCGCCGGACTGCTTGGCGAACCCGAACACCTGCGACAGCCCCAGGCCGGTCCCTTGGCCGACGCCCTTGGTGGTGAAGAACGGCTCGAAGACCCGCTCCAGGTCGGCATCCGCGATTCCCGTGCCGGTGTCGGTAACCGACACCGCCACGAAATCCCCGAGAATGGACGCATGGGCCCGAACGGCGGGCATCTGTCGGACCAACTCCACGCCGATGGTGAGTTGCCCCTCGCCATCCATCGCATCGCGTGCGTTGACGGCCATGTTGACGAGGGCCGTGTCGAATTGGCTCGGGTCGGCGTCGACGAAGCACACCTCGTCCGGCAACTGCTTCACGATCCTGATACGCGCGCCGGTCAACGTTCCCATCATGTCGCCGATGGCGCGCACGCTCCCGGCGGCATCGAACACCTCGGGTTTGAGAGACTGACGACGTGCGAAGGCGAGGAGTTGGGCGGTCAACTTGGCGGCGCGATCCACGGTGTCCGAGATCGCCGAGACGTATCGGGCGCGGCGCTCCTCCGCGAGGTTCGATCGTTTGAGCAGGTCGGTGGACGACTTGATCACGGTGAGCAGGTTGTTGAAATCGTGCGCCACGCCACCGGTCAACTGGCCGATGGCCTCCATCTTCTGGGACTGACGCAGGGCCTCGTCGATGGTCGCACGTTCGGCCATGGCGGTGGCGATGCGTTGTTCGAGGCTGTCGTTCAACTCGCGCAGGCGGAGCTCGGCGGCCTGCCGTTCCGCGAGATCGGACTGGGCCGCCTTGAACAGGTGCGCGTTGTCGATGGCGATGGCGGCCTGCGCCGCGATGGCGACCATGAGCCGCTCGTGCCGGGGCTGGAACCGTGCCGGCTCGGGATGACCGAAGAAGAGGCCGCCCAACACTTCGCCCGAACGCGAGGTGACGGGGACCGCCAGGTAGCTGCGTACGGGCAGGTGCCCCTTCGGCATGCCCTGGTGCGGAGCGTTCCGTCCATAGCGAGGGTCGGCCGGGATATCGTCGGAACGGACCACGCTCTCGCCGCGGAAGGTCGGCCCGAAGACCGGGGTGTTGCGCGGCATCGGGAAGCCGTCGAACTCGGAACGGTCGACGCCCGACAGGGTGAAGAGCCTATAGCTCTCACCTCGGGGATCCAGGACGTTGTAGAAGAAGGCCCCGGACAGCGCGCCGGTCAGCTCGACCCCCGTGTCGGTCACCATCTGAACCACGCGTTCGAGGTCGAGCTCTGCGGCCAGGACCGTCCCGATCCGGTTCAGCGTCTCCAGCGTTCGCCGTTCCTCCCGGAGCGCAGCCTCGGACTTCGACCGTTCGACCGCCGCCCAGGTTCGCTCGGCCACCTCCTCGATCAGGCCGATCTCGTCGTCCGTCCACCGGCGCGGCCTTATGCTCAGGGCATAGAATAGGGCGACCAGTTTCCCGTCCTTGACGAGCGGGGTGCTCAGGAAGGCCCGGGTGCCGATTGCCGCGTAAGCCGGTCGTGTCTCCGGAACCGTACGTGGGTCCGCATCGGTATCTGCGATGCCCACCGTGCGTCCTGTTCTCAGCGCCGCACCGACAGCCTTTCCGAACTGGTCGAGGACGTGGATGCCCGCGGCGCCGGCAAAGCCGGGTACCGGCCAATCGCGCTCGACGAAGGTGCGTTCGCCCGTCTCGTCGGCCTCGGCATACCAGACGCAGTCGACCCCGAGGTAGGGGCGGAGGGTCGTACCGGCGGCGGCCTTGATGTCCGTCGGATCGTGAAGGTCGCGCAGGGCGTCGTCCAGCAGGATGCGGAACGCCTGGCGCCGCCGCGCCTGGACCTGACGGGTCGTCTCGGTGCAGGCGCAGAACATGCCCGCGATGGTGGTGTCGTCCTCGCGGATCGGCGAGTAGGAAAAGGTGAACCAGGCGTTCTCGTCATGCCCGTTCCGGGTCATCACGAGTGGCAAGTCCTCGAGGAAGGTCGCCTGCCCCTGCAGCGCCCTTTGAACGAGCGGGTCGATGTCGCTCCAGATCTCGGACCACACGGCCCGGAAGGGGCGGCCGAGCGCATCGGGGTGCCTGGCGCCGAGGATCTCGATGTAGGCGTCGTTGTAGAGGAACCCGAGTTCCGGTCCCCAGGCGATGAACATCGGGAAGGCGGACCCCAGCATCAGGTTGACGCTCATCCGGAGGGAAGGCCCCCAGGACCTGGGCTTGCCGAGAGGTGAGGTCGTCCAGTCGTGACGCCGCATCAGGACGCCCATGGCGCCACCGTCGGCGAGGAAGCTACGGTTCTCGGGCATGGCCTCAGTCCTGCCCGTTCCCCGACGGCGTGATGGGTGCGGCCACTGGCCGGCGTTCGATCCTGGCCTCGTCCCGCTCCCGGAGGAGCCGGATGGCCGTGCGGATGAGATCGCTCACGGAAGTCAATTCCCCATGCGCGACCTGACCCTCCGCCCATTGCTCGAGCGGTCCGGTCAGGGCGATGTGGCGCGAGTGCTTAGCCGGCATTATGTTGCACTATCACGGAAAGGGCATAGGGTTTTCGCTACAAGCCACCGAATCCTGTGTCCCGGTGACGCGGGCAGGGTGGCATGACGGCGTTGTCTTCGAAACCTTTCGATGCGAGGTTCGAACGCGTTCACACGGGTTAGATACACACGATAAGCTTCAAGGTCCGCACGGACTCTTCGAAGTGCCATATGGCTTTGTCGTATGTGATAGCGACGTCGTCCCGCCCTTCCCGCAACTCGACATCGGAAACGATATAATATCGCAACCTATGTTGCGTGAAATAGTCTTACGCTTGTTATCTAGTAAATTCGAACGCTCTGTTTAGCAAAGTACGACAATTTTGGTCGTCTTTAAAATAATTGATCGAGATGTGAGGGGATTTCTTTGAAGGGGCTTAAGCCACATAAAATTTTGAACCGCATTGACATGACACCCGGAAACGATCCGGCGTTCAATTTTCTGCGGTATGGATTGGCTGAATACCTATTAGATAAGACATGAAAGATAATATCCCAGGCCACCATGGGCACCGGCGAGGTCACGTCGAACATCACCGGCGTGGCGCAGGCATCCGAGGAGGCCGGGGCAGCCGGGACCCACGTCCTGACCTCCGCCTCCGACCTGTCGTCCCAGGCCGTCCGGCTCGGGATCGAGATGACCGCTTCCTCGCGACCGTTCGAGCCGCCAGACGCCCGGGATGCCGTCGGACATCCCGTAGGCATGAAGCCTCGGCATGCGGGTGGTTGCGCGGGGACTCGATCAGGCCGCGTGACGGATCACGCAGACCACCTGATCCGCAGCGTGGAGCGAGATGGGTCGCCCTTGGTCGGGAACCTTTCGAACAGCGAACAAGGGACGACCGGAGGTGGGGGCGGGGCCACCGCTCGTGGACGCGGCCAGCCGGGATAACCATCCACGGGGAGACCGGCATGTCGACGTCCGTAGGCTGCGCGGATGCGCGCGACTAACCAGCTACGGTAGGATGAAGACGGTCGGATGACCGTCGAGGACGTTCGCGAGGACGCACGACAGGCCGATGCCGGTGACCAGAAGGGTAAAGGCAATCGGAACAAGGCTTCCCCGGCTCCGCGCGTCGCCGGGCGACGCTACGGAAAGCAGACGTGCGACCGTGTTCAGTCCGGTCGGTAAGGATGCCAGAGCCGGCGGCGAACCGGTCCCGGATCGTGCCGGATACCGAGGCCGGGGGCTCCTCATGCCGGCTCGTCGGAGCCTTGCCCGGTCATCGCAGAGAGGGCCTTGCCGGCCTCGTCCGCCGCCCGCATCGACCGCTCGGCGACGGAGCGGCTGTCCTTGAGGATGTGCTCCAGATTCTCCCGGACGAGCTCGCCTTGGATCGTGCCGAACGCCTGGACGGAGCTGGACTGCATCAGGCGCTCCATCCCGTCGAAGTTCCGCTTCCACTGCCCCTGAACCATCTCCGTCCAACTCTGGGACGATGCCTGGAACGCCTGAATCAGCACCGTGCGGCACTGCTTCAAAGCCTCCGGGTTCATCTTCGATTGTTGCGCGAGCCGCTCCCCCTCCTCGCCCGAGAAACCAAGCGTACGGCTGAACCGCTCCGTGGCCTCCCTGGCCTGCCGCGCGGCCGCCTCCATCCCGTTCGGCATCGGCCAGATGCTCGTGTCGCGCATCCTGTTCGAACCGACCTTCACCGCGTCGGGGATGCCATCCGCGCGACCGTCATGCAGGGACTGCGAACCGTTATCCTGGGCGTTCATGCTGATCCTGCTGTCTGTCGATCCGTGATCGAACCCGGGCGGGGTCGTCCCTCGATCACCGGCCTCTCCTGCCGGTAGTCGTCGAGGATCTCGCGTTCGAGCGCTCGACGTCATCGAGGTCGGGAAGGATGTCGTCATCCGAGGCGTCGTGCGCCGAGACGAGCCTGCCCACGCCTGCCCTCGTCTCGCACACGACCAGAACTTCAGCTTGGGCCTACTGGTCGTTCGGATCGATGCAGGCGTGGCTGGGCATCGTCGTCCTCCGGCGTCGCAACGGGGTCGAGGCAATGGTGCTTCAGGCACGTTCATGGTGCCCGACCCGCAAAAGCCCGATGCGCAGGCGTTGAGGGGCGTGATCCCCGCGCACCGGCCCGGCGACCATCAAGCCGCCCGAAGCCCGAGGCTAACAGGATGCAGGAACGGACGGTCGAACCAATTACGGGTACCGGCTTTGCGGAAAAGCGGGATGCGAGGACTGCACGTCGGGTCCGATCGGGCGTATAAATATCGTTCGATGGCGCAGACCCATTCGAGGCAGGCGATCATGATCGACGAAAGCGGACCTCATTATTTCGTGGTGTTCCGTAGGCCGTGACGGACGATCCCACGGTCCGGTCCGGCATGCTCGACGTCGAGGTCAAGACCTGG
>CAZZZJ010000067.1:3598-11827 GCA_964658355.1 Beijerinckiaceae bacterium | reverse complement strand
GCGCGGAGCTGGCCATCACCTCGAACGAGGTGTTCGAACTCGAGACCCTGCCCGAACGCATCCTGGTGATCGGCGGCGGCTACATCGCCGTCGAGTTCGCCGGCGTCTTCGCGGCGCTCGGCAGCCGGACCACGCTGCTCCATCGCGGCGACAGGCTGCTGCGCGGCTTCGACGACGAGATCCGCGATGCGCTGGGCGAGGCCTACGCGAAGCGCATGTCGCTCAAGCTCGGGCGCACCCTCGCGAAGCTCGAACGCGTCGACGGCGCCATCGCCGCGACCCTGGACGACGGCGAGACGATCCTGGTCGACCAGGTGCTGATGGCGACCGGCCGAAGGCCGAACGTGCGCGGACTCGGCCTCGACCGGGTCGGGATCGAGACCGACGCCGTCGGCGCGATCCCCGTCGACACCTATTCGCAGACCGCGGTGCCCTCGATCTACGCGGTCGGCGACGTCACCAACCGTGCCAACCTCACCCCGATCGCCATCCGCGAGGGCCACGCCTTCGCCGACACGGTGTTCGGCGGGAAGCCGGCCTGCGTCGATCACCGACTGATCCCGACCGCGGTGTTCTCGACGCCGGAGATCGGCGTCGTCGGCCACAACGAGGACACGGCGCGTGCGGTCTTCGGCCGGATCGACGTGTTCAAGGCGAGCTTCCGGCCGATGAAGGCGACGCTGTCGGGACGCGACGAGAAGATCCTGATGAAGGTGCTCGTGGATTGCGCCAGCGACAAGGTCGTGGGCGTCCACGTCTTCGGGCACGATGCCGGCGAGATCATCCAGGCCGTCGGCATCGCGGTGACGATGGGGGCGACCAAGGCGGATTTCGATCGGACGATCGCGGTGCATCCCACCGTCTCGGAGGAGCTCGTGACGATGCGGGTCCCGCAGGTGACCAAGCATCCCGTCGCCGTCGGCTGACGATCTGCGCCGCGCCGGGTCTCGACGGCGCGCTTTCCCGGGCCATATCCGGACGATGGCCAAGCGAGACACCGGCAAGAAGGATACGGGCAAGCGCGATCCCGACAGGCAGGAGCCGACCGGGCCCGACGCGCAGGCGCGGCGTCAGCTCGTGATCGACGGCATGCTGGCCGCCGCCCTCCGACCGGCCGTCCCCGTCTCGCCGCCCAGCCGACAGGCGCTGGCCCCCGACATCCAGGGCGCGATCGAGGCGCTGCTGGCCAAGGCAACGGCCCAGCGGAGCCGATGCCTGACCTACGACGACCTGGAGGAGGCGCTGCCGGCCCGCGACGTCTCCGCGGAGGATCTGGAGGCGATCTTCTGGATCCTGGCCGAGCACGGCATCGAGGTCGAGGACGGCGAGGGCTGATCGTCGGAGCCCGGATCGCGGGCCCGTCCACCGATCGGACCTGACCCGCGCACGCCTCGTCTCGCCCCCCCGGACAAACCACTCTATAAGCCGCGCTTCGCGCCAGGATTCGGCGCGCACGGAGAGGCGCCGCGAGGTGCGTGGGAGTTTGTGATGGGCGAGCGTTGGACACCGAAGACATGGCGTGACCTGCCGATCCAGCAGGTGCCGGCCTATCCGGATCCGGCCGCCCTCGAAGCGGTCGAGGCGCAGCTCGCGAGCTTCCCGCCGCTGGTCTTCGCTGGCGAGGCGCGGAAGCTGAAGAGCGCGCTCGCGCGCGTCTCCACCGGGCAGGCCTTCCTGCTTCAGGGCGGCGACTGCGCCGAGAGCTTCGACGAGCATTCGGCCGACAACATCCGCGATTTCTTCCGCGTGTTCCTGCAGATGGCGCTGGTCCTGACTTTCGCCGGGGCCTCGCCGGTGGTGAAGGTCGGGCGCATCGCCGGCCAGTTCGCCAAGCCGCGCTCCTCGCCGACCGAGACGCTCGATGGGCTCAGCCTGCCGAGCTACCGCGGCGACATCGTCAACGGCCTCACTTTCACGGAGGAGGCGCGCGTTCCCGATCCGCGCCGTCAGCTCGAGGCGTACCGCCAGTCGGCGGCGACGCTCAACCTGCTGCGCGCCTTCGCGACGGGCGGCTACGCCAACCTCGAGAACTCGCATCGCTGGATGCTGAGCTTCGTCCAGGACAGCCCGCAATCCTCCCGCTACGCCGACGTCGCCGAGCGGATGACGGAGGCGCTCGACTTCATGCGCGCCATCGGCATCAATCCCGAGACGCATCAGGAAGTGCGGACCACCGACTTCTACACCAGCCACGAGGCGCTTCTGCTCGGCTACGAGGAGGCGATGACGCGCGTCGATTCCACGACTGGCGACTGGTACGCCACCTCGGGCCACATGCTGTGGATCGGCGACCGGACGCGCCAGCCCGATCACGCCCACGTGGAATACGCCCGCGGCATCCGCAACCCGATCGGCCTGAAGTGCGGACCCTCGATGGAGGCCGACGGCTTGATCCGTCTCGCCGACAGGCTGAACCCCGGCAACGAGGCCGGGCGCCTCAGCCTGATCTGCCGCTTCGGGGCGGACAAGGTCGGCGAACACCTGCCGCGGCTGGTCCGCGCGATCGAGCGCGAGGGACGAAGCGTCGTGTGGGTCTGCGATCCGATGCACGGCAACACGATCTCGGCCGGTCGCTACAAGACGCGTCCGTTCGAGCGGGTGATGCAGGAGATCGAAGGCTTCTTCGGCGTCCACGCCGCCGAGGGGACCATCCCGGGCGGCATCCACCTGGAGATGACCGGCAAGGACGTGACCGAATGCACGGGCGGTGCCCGCGCGTTGACGGCGGACGACCTGCAGGACCGCTACCACACCTATTGCGACCCGCGCCTCAACGCGGAGCAGGCTCTGGAAGTGGCGTTCCGCATGGCCGAGCTGGTCAAGCGCGGCCGCACCGCGATCGAACGCCCGCGGCTCGACGCGGCCGAGTGAGATCGAGACGTCCCGAGGCCGGAACGGGCCCCGGGACGAAGCGGTCTCGAGCCCGCGATGGCGGGAGGCGCAGAACGGTCCGGCTTCGACCGACCGGGCGAGCCGATCAGGCGATCGCCCGCGTCGCGCCGTTCCAGCGGGCGATCAAGGCCGGCAACTCGGCGGTCGGGACCGGCCGACTGAACAGGTAGCCCTGGACCTCGTCGCAGCCTTCGGCGCGGAGCTTGGCCAGTTGGGCCTCGGTCTCGACGCCCTCGGCGGTCGTCGTCATCCCGAGGCTGGATCCGAGCCCGATCACGGCGCGGACGATGAACTCGGTTCCGTTCGCCGCACACAGGTCGCGGACGAACGACTGGTCGATCTTGATCTTGTCGAAGGGGAAGCTGCGCAGGTAGCTCAAGCTCGAGTAGCCGGTGCCGAAATCGTCCATCGACACGCGGACGCCCAGAATTTTTAGACTGTGCAGGATGGCGGTCGTGGCGCCCGGGTTGGCGACGAGCACGGATTCGGTGATCTCCAGCTCGAGACGGTGACCCGGCAGCCCGGTCCTGTTGAGCGCCTCGCGCACGGCCGTCACGAGGCTCGCGGACGTGAATTGCACCGCCGAGACGTTCACCGCGACTTTCAGGTCGTCCGGCCAACGCGCCGCTTCCTCGCAGGCGCGTTGCAGGACCCATTCGCCGAGCGGAACGATGAGGCCGAGTTCCTCGGCCACCGGGATGAAGTCCGCCGGCGACACCTGACCGCGAACCGCGTGGTTCCAGCGCAGCAGAGCCTCGAAACCGCAGATCCGTTCGGCGTTGAGGCAGTAGATCGGCTGGTAATGGACCTCGAAGGCTTGGTTCGCCACGGCTTCGCGCAGATCGACCTCGAACAGGCGCCGCGCCTGGAGCCGCGCATCCATTTCCTGCTCGAAGAAGCGGAACGAGCCGCGTGCGTCGGCCTTCGAACGGGCGAGCGCGACGTCGGCGTTCTTCAGGAGCTTCTCGCAACTCGTGCCGTCATGGGGCGCCAGGGTGATCCCGAGGGTGACGCCGAGCGTGACCGTGTGGCTCGACAGGACGTAGGGCGCGCCGAGCACCTCGACGAGGCGGCGCGCCAGCACCGCGGCGTCCTCGGCGGTGTCGATGCCACGCTGGAGGATCGCGAACTCGTCGCTGCCGAGGCGGGCGCAGCTGTCGATCTCGCGGATGCAGGCGCCGATCCGGTTCGCGGCGGCCTTCAGCAGCTCGTCGCCGACCACGTGGCCGAGCGTGTCGTTCACGGGGCGGAAATCGTCGAGATCGAGGCAGAAGACGGCGAATCCGCTGCCGCGCCCGGCCTGGGCGATCGCGGCATCGACCTGCTCGTTGAACAGGATCCTGTTCGGCAGGCCGGTGAGCGTGTCGTGATGGGCGAGGAAGGCGATCCGCGCCTCGGCCTGACGCCGTTCGGTGACGTCGTCGTAGGTCGCGACGAAGCCGCCGTCGGCGGTCGTCCGCTGCTCGATCGCGACGACCCGGCCGTTGTCGAGCTCCTGGAAATGCGAGCGGTGTCGGCCGGAATCGAAGATGATCTCGGCCTCGCGGAGCAGATCGGCGACGCTGGCGCCCGGATGATGTCCCGCGGAGAGGCTGCGTTGCAGGACGGCCTCGGCCGACATCCCCGGCACCACCGAACCCGGCGGCAGGTTGTAGATCTCGGAGTAGCGCCGGTTCACCACCATCAGGCGATGGTCGGCATCGTAGAGGCACAAGCCCTGGCTCATGTTGTCGAGCGCCGCGTCGAGCCGCAGGTTCGTGAGGGTGAGCCCGGATTCCTGCTCCTTGAGAACGCTGATGTCGCTGCAGACGGCGACGAAGCCGCCTTCCTGGGTGGCGCTGCGGCTTACGCGGAGCCACCGGCCGTCGGCCAGTCGGACCTCGCCGTCGCGCGACAGCGTCCGGGCACAATCGATCATCGCGGTCGGCGCATCGGTCTCGCCGTTGGCGAGCGCGATCACGGACGATCCGAGCTCGACGGCCGAGCGCAGGCCGCTGAAGAACTCCAGGGCCTGGTCGTTGGCGAGCGCGATCCGCCCATGGGCATCGACCACCACGACGCCTTCGCGCGAACTCTGGAGCGCGTCGGCCAGCAGCGTCTCAGCCGAGCGCCGCTGGCTGACCTCGCGCTCCATCATCGCCTGGATGTTGTCGCGCATCGTCGCCATGGCCCGGAGCAAAGCCCCGAGTTCGTCGCGGCCTCCGGTCGGCACGGCGTCGTCGAGGCGCCCGGCCGCGATCCGCTCCGCGACCGCCGAGGCCGAGGCGAGCGGGCCGATGATCCGGCGGTTGAGCAGGTAGGCGACGAACCCGGACAGGATCAACGCGACGGCCATCGCGATCCCGTTGAAGCGCACCTCCTGCGCGACCACGGTGCGAGCGGTCTGGCGGAAGATGAAGCCGTCGCCGGCCGTGTAGTTGACCAGGAGGTCGATCTGTCCGTCGACGACGCTGGCCTGGCGGTCGAGGGCATCCCAGGCGGCGTTCTTGCCGGCGGAGCCGTCGAGCCCGTGGCGCATCGACTCCCAGATCGCGACGCCCTCCTGCACGGCCTTCGCCGAGCGGACCACGCGATCCGATTGCGAGCGATCGACGGCAATCCCGAGGTCGTCGGCCAGGGTGGTCGCGAGATCGTTGATCTCGGCATCGAGCTTGGATTTGACCGCCGGGTCACCGGTGATCAGGCGTCTGGCGAAGGCCGAGCGCATCTTGGCGAAATCCGCGGCGGCGGCCCGCGCGTAATTGATCGACATGAGCGATTCGTCATAGGTCCGGTTGACGAGTTCGCCCGCCTGCTGGAGGCCTTGAATCGCGTAGAGTCCGAGGGCGCCGGTGATCAGGCTCATGGTCAGGAAGGCGACGAGGATCCGGCCGCGGATCGTGACCCCGGCGTCTGCAATGCGCCGCATCGAACGCGCCGTCGAACGTCGGTCCATGTTCGGTTCGGTCCGTTTCGATCGCATCGAAGCGTAGCTTCTTCTACCCTGGGTTCCGTCAAGTTAACTGAGAATTGTTAAGGCGCCATTAGCCGGTGCGTCGCGTATCGGCCGCTTCATCCGGCGCCGAAGAGGCAGCGACATCGCAAGGTGACGCGCCGTTTACGCTGCCCGGCGCCGCGTCGATCCCTCGGCGGCGGGCAAATCTTAACCACGCCGGCGCTAAGGTCGGGCGTCATCTTCGAGGGTGCCATGCCAAGTCTCAGCGGATCGACGACGGGCCGGCCGGCCCTGCGCACGGTCGCGTTCACCGCATCGGCCCTGGTCGCGGGCCTTCTCGCGGCCGCCTTCTCCGTGAGCCGGTTGGAGGCGAGTGGACACCTCGTCTCGCAGAAGGGCAGGGCGTTCCAACCGAACAGCCTCGTGATCGCGCGCGGGGACACGGTGACGATCGTCAACGACGACAGCGACCTGCTTCACCACGTCTACGTCGAATCGGACGCGTTCAACTTCGATTCCGGCGATCAGGTCCCCGGCAGCCGCACGCCGGTGACCTTCGACAAGAACGGCACCTTCCTCGTCCTCTGCGGCATCCACCCGAAGATGAAGCTCATCGTCCGGGTGAATTGAGCGTCCTCAACGCGCCGCCGCCTGGACCGGTTTCGCCCCGCCGGGTCCGCCGTCGCGCGTCACCGGCTGCCCGTCGCGAAGGTCGGCCGGCGGGCCGAGCACGATTTGCTCCTGCCCGCTCAAACCCTGGTCGATCTCGATCGTCGTGCCGAAGTCGCGCCGGACGTGGACGGAACGCCACTCGGCCCGGTTGTCGTCGCCGACGACGGCGACCTGCGTGCCGCGCTGGTTGAACACCAGACCCTCGGCGGGGACGATCACCGCCGGCTCCGGCCTCGGGATCTGCAGGGTCACGTAGACGTAGAGGCCGGCGCGCAGCGTCCCGTCGGGGTTCGGGACGTCGACCTCCGTCGTCAGGGTCCGCGATGCGCTGAGCAGGGCCACCGAGCTCCGCTCGACGTGCCCCGTGAACGTCCGGTTCGGGATCTGCGGCACCTTGATCGAGGCCGCGACGCCGGGCTTCACGCCGATCGCCGCGTTCTGGGGCACGTTCACGCTGATGCGCATGATGTCGTCGCGATCCATGCCGAGCAGGGGCGTGCCGCTGCCGTCGGCCTTGACCAGGTCGCCGACGTCGACGCTGCGCGTCGTCACGACGCCGTCGAAGGGCGCGACCACGTCCTTGAAGCCGGTGAGCGCCTTCAGGCGATCGACGGTGGCTTCCTGCGCCTTGATGTTGGCCTCGGCGACCTTCACGCCCGCTTCCGCCGCCGCGAGGGTCGCGCCCTGGCTCAGAACCCCGGCCTGCGAGTTGTCAGCGTTCTGGCGGGAGGCCCAGCCCTGGGTCGCCAGCGTCGAGGTCCGGTTATTGGTGAGGTTGGCGAGGTTGACGTTCGCGCGGGCCTGATCGACCTGCGCCTTCGCCTGGAGAAGCTGGGCCTGGTTCTGGCCGAGCTGCGCCTGGGCCTGCGCGAGCTGCTGGTCGAGGTCCGGCGCCGCGATGCGCAGGAGGATGTCGCCGGCCTTGACCCGAGAGCCGATATCGACGCGCCGCTCGGCGATGTAGCCGGTCGCGCGGGCGAAGATCGCAGCCCGGGCGAAGGCCTGCGTGTCGCCGGGCAAGGTCAGGTCCACCGGGCGGTCGCTACGTTCGACGGCAACGATCCGCACCCGCGGGACGGTCTCCTGCACCTTGCGCTGCGTCTCGGCCGCGGCTGCGGACTGCTTCCAGTGGCCGTAGCCGCCCCAGCCGAGCAGCCCGGCGGCGACGAGGCCGACCAGCAGGAACGGGCGCTTGCCCGGCGGCGGGGGGACGTCGCTCGCGGCGGCGTGGGGCTTCATGCAGAACTCGCCTTCACCCGGCAGCAGCGACACCGGTCTCACGGCGACGATAGCCGGCATCCACCTCCGGGCCTAGCGGTTGCGGTGCCGCATCGTGACGGATGAGGCTTTCACCACAGGGTCGCGTAGGGGTGAAACACTAGGCGATCGCCCGGCTCGATCCGGTCGACATCGTCGGGCACGTCGGCAAGGCCGTCGCTGCCGGTGAGCGACGAGATCGTGCCGGAGCCGCTTTTCGAGACGAGCACGGCTTCGAAGGCGCCGTCGGCGGCCCGGTTCAGGGAGACGCGCAGGAACTCGCGGCGTCCCGGCTTTCGCCGGAATGCGAAGGCGGCCCGGACGGTGAAGCCCTCGGGCGCTTCGTGGATGGCCCCGCCGAGGCGGTCGAGCAACGGCCGGACGACGAAGGCGAGGGTGACGTAGGCCGCCACCGGATTTCCGGGCAGCCCGACGAAGGGCGTGCCGGCGACGACCCCCATGGCGACCGGCCG
>CAZZZJ010000067.1:0-3498 GCA_964658355.1 Beijerinckiaceae bacterium | reverse complement strand
TCGGCTCCGACCGCGACGTCCTCCTGCATGAACACGGTGTCGGCGCCCTCCGGCATCGCGGCACCGGTGAAGATCCGATCGGCGGCGGCCGAGACCAGCGGCACCGGTGCCGCGCCGGCAGGCAGGCGTCCGCGCACAGGCAGCGTCGTCGCGTCGACCTCGGACAGGTCGGCGAAGCGCACGGCGTAACCATCCACCGCCGCGTTGTCGAAAGGGGGGACGTCCATCGCCGCCCGCACGTCCTCGGCGGCGATCCGGCCGTCGGCCCGGGACAGCGGAACGGTCTCGACGCCGGCCACCACCGCAAGCCGCGCCAAGATCGTCTCCGCCGCCGCAGCCACGGTCATCACCGGAGCCGCGGCGTCGAAGCAATCGTCACTGAGGCGCGTCATCGCGCATCGTCTCCGTGCCGCCCGGCAGACGGCGCCGGACGGGTTCGTGCGGGAAATTGGGGCGTTGCGCGGCGCGTCACGTCGGGGGCGGTCGATCGATGGACTTCGGGCTTGCGGCATCGCGGCCGCCCGATCAAGCCCCGCCGGCGCCGGAGGGCGGCCTCGGCGCGCGCGAAGCGTACAAGCCGACCGAATCTCGACGGATCCCGACAGGGGGCGTGCGGGACGCCGTGTCGAGTCGATCACGCAAGCAGTGCGAATCGCATGCGTCATCAGCCAACGCAACTTTCCGAGACGCTTGGTCGTATGGTGCATCGCTCAAAGTTATGTCAGGTCTACCGCAGGCAACGACGTGGAATTGCGATGAATCGGTGCCGGCGCCGTGAGAACGTTTTTCTGTCAAGGACACCTTATCAGCTTGAACTGATTTCATGCATATTGTCGGAAAAAACTTGAAACAATCGCCTGAACAACACTCTATTTCACCGGCGAGGCGTACGCTTTGCGGCGGGCGGAGCCTGCACGCATGAGAAGCCCGGCTTTCGGGCGCTTCGTGCGTCGCTTCGCCGTGATCCTGTCCGGCGAGCTGATCCAGAGCCTGTTCCACTTCGTCTTGAACATCGTGCTCGTGCGGGAACTCGGGGCCCACGGATACGGTCTGTTCGCGATCGTATTCACGATCGGTGCCGTCGGCGTCACCTATATCCGGGCACTGGTCGCGGTGCCTGCGACCTTGTTCCTGTCGCGCAGCCTCGGCAGACCGGCCGAGCGCGGCCACGACGCCATGTTCGGCTCCGGAGCAGCGGCGATCGCACTGCTGATGTCGGCCGCGGTCTCGGTCGGGCTCGCGCCGGTGATCGGCGTCGCGGCGCTGGCCGGTGGCGCCTTCGTCGGCCTCTATGCCTTCCGCAGCTACCTGCGGATCGTGTTGCTGGCGCGCCGGGCACCCTGGATCGCAGGTGCGAGCGACATCGTCTATTCCGTCTGCGGGCTGATGCTGGTGGCCTTCCTCCATGCCGGCGACGTTTCCCTTCTCGAGCATGCCTTCCTCGGCATCGCGGCAGCCCACGCAGCCGGAATCGCCGTGGCGCTGGCGGCGATCGGCCGTCCCGTCCGGGTCTCGTTTCGCCCCAGCGTCCGGCGCCGCTACGCCGAGATCTGGCGAACGCTGGCCTGGTCGCTCCTCGGCGTCACCGGCACGACCGTGCAGGGCCAGGGGCTGACGCTGCTGTTCGCGCTGCTCGCGGGGCCTGCGGCCTACGCACCGATCGCCGCGACGCTGGTTCTGTTCGCGCCCCTGAGGATCCCGACGAACGCCCTCAACAACATGGTGTTGCCCGAGATCTCGGCACTGCTCGCCGCCGGCCGCCGGCGCGAAGCCCGCCACCTTGTCCTGCGCAGCACCGCGCTGATCGGCCTCGCCTGCCTCGCCTACGGCTTGGCGATGTGGATGGCGCTGCCGATCATCGAGAGCCACCTGTTCAACGGGCGCTTCGTGAACGAGCCGATGACGGGCATCGGCTTCGGGGTTTGGTGCGTCGTGACGATCGCGCTCCTCTACGCGATCCCGCGGGCCTTCCTCGAAGCCTCGGCGGCCTTCCGGGTGATCGCCGCCGGCGCCCTGGTCAGCGCCGCCGTCGGCTTCCTGATCATGGTGCCGTCGCTGCTGACGCTGTCGCCGCCCTTCGCCCTGATCGGTCTCGCGGTCTCGGAATGCGTCACCGCGCTCTGGTCGGCGAAGGCGTTCCGCGATCGGTCCCGCCGCCCGGACGAGCGCGGACGCGTCGCGGCGGATCGGCCCAGCGCCGCGACGGCGCCGGCGGCCCGCGCGTGACGGACCGGGGCCCGCGGCGAAGGACAGGTCAGGCGGCTTCGCCGGCCACCGCGGCCTGGATCGGCGACGGCTTCACGCCGCGGCGACGCATGTCGCGGACCACGAGGTTCCAGGAATCGAGCATCATCGCGGCGGCACCCGGAAGGGTCCGGCGCCCCATGAACGCGTCGAGCGTGACGCTGGTACTGGCGAAGCGGCTCTTGAAGGCTTCGGCGCCGCACAGGAAATCGACCGTGTGCAGGCCGTGGTCGATCGACCATTGGATGTAGTCCATCATCAGGACCATTCCGGGCGACCCGCGCTCGAATTCCGGATCGTAGGTGGTGACGAAGGCCATCATCGTGCCGGCCTGGACGAAGTTGATCGACACCGCGACGATCGTGCCGTCGCATTCGAGCACGAAGGCGCGCAGCAACCCGGTCTCGGCCAGCACCCGAACCAGGGCGGAGAGCGCAGGAGAGCCCTCGTCGTAGAGGTTCGATTCGAGCTGGTTGCCGGCGAGCCACTTGCGCTTCAGGTCGGCCAGCCGCAGCAGCACCGGCTCCATCGGCGCGTCCGGCGGCAGCAGGCGGAAGCGCAGGGACCCGGACTCGCCGATGAACTTCTGGCCGCGGCGATAGTTCTGGCGGGTTTTCTTCGATTGCGCGGCCATCCAGGCCTCGCCGGTCGACCAATCGCCCACGACGCGGAAGCTCACTTCGCTGCGATGATTCGGACGCAGACGCACGCCCGTCGCCTCGGCCGCGTCGACGAGCGCGCGGGCCTTCGCACCGGGCAGCAGACGGTTGAGATAGACGAGGTCGAACCCGCCGGCGGCCGACAGGTGCGCCCACATCCGCCGCACGAGGCTCGGATCTTCGCCGTCCACGAGGACGTCGCCGTAATCGGTATGGTCCTTGGCCGCCCATTCGAGCAGGCGCAGCCCCTTCCGCCGACAGGTCGCCAACGGCAGGACCGCCGCCAGCGTCTCCCCGCGCCACGCCACCACGATGTGCAGGGCACGCCGGTCGCGGTCCGGCACCGTCGCCCACCACGCGGCGATCCAAGCCTGACTCTGGAACACCAGAGCGCCGGACGTTTGCCAGAGGGCCGTCCAGGCGGGGCCGATCTCGGCGAGGCGATCGCCCGTGCGGACGATCTCGAGACGCTCGTCGCTCACGGCTGAGGCCCTTCCTGCGGACGGATCCGGGGCGCCTGGCGCGGACGGAGGCGGCGCTTGACCACCCGCCACATCTTCTTCAACGGCAGGATGTAGAGGCCGTTCAGCGACTG
>CAZZZJ010000066.1:0-11963 GCA_964658355.1 Beijerinckiaceae bacterium | reverse complement strand
AGGTTGGCGGTGTTGGAGAGGATGCGATCGTTGGCGATCATCAGCGGCGCCGACATCACGTCGCGAAGGGGGCGGCCGAGGCTGAACGGCGTGTCGTTCTTGTAGCCGGCCAGCCCGACGATCCCGAGGGCGAGCTGGACGATGGCGACCGCCATGCTCGAGGCGGTGACCTTGACGTTGTTGAGCATCACCGCGAATCCGATCGCGCTCAGCTCGTCCGGCTTGCCCTGCGCGCCTTCGAAGCGGCGCAGCCCCTCGAGCACCGTGCCCTTCATGGCCTGGAGGGCGCTCGCGGCCTCTGCCAGCCTCAACGCGCTCGGCGGCACCTGCCCGGGCCGGCGGCGCGCCTCGCCCTGGACGAAGGCCCTGGCGCGATCGACGGCGTAGGTCGCGATGCCGAACCACACGCTGCTCCACAGCAGGTGCGACGAGGCCAGCATCGACTGGGCCGCGATCTCGGCGAACGGCTTCGGCAGGATCTGCGCGCAGGGGATGCCCCGTGCCTCCAGCCGGAAGCCGTCGCTGCAGGTGCCGCGCATGCCGAGCGCGTCCCAGCGGCTGGTGCGTTCCAGGGACATCTGGTCGGCGAGGAGCGCCACGAGCACCTGATCGGAGGTCGGTGCCGCAGCGTTGCGGCGGGCGGTGACGAGGATCACGTCGGCATAGGCGCCGTAGGAGATCACGCTGGCGTCCTTACCGAGGGCGAAGGTGTCTCCCTCGGCCTCGACGGCGCAGAGGCTGTTGCGCAGGTCGCCGCCGACGCCCGCCTCCGTGGTGGAGGAGGCGATCAGGAGCTGCTCGTTGGCGACGCGGGCCATGAGCGTGCAGTGCCAGTCGCTCGACAGGCCGTGCGTCACCAAGCTCGCAAGCTTGATGTGGTGCATGGCAAAGATCATCGCCGAAGCGGTGCAGGCTTGGCCGAGGGTGCAGCACACCTCGGCGACCTCCGAGAGGCCGGCATCCTCGCCGCCGAACTGCCGCGGGACCTGGAGGCCGAACAGCTTCTCCGCGCGCAGGGCCGCCACGGCCTCCGCGGGGAAGCGCCCCTCGCGATCGACCGCCTCGGCGTGACGCGTCGCGACCGCGGCGGCCCGGTTCGCGCGTTGCGTGAGCTCGCTCATGCTGCCACCCCGACGGTCAGCGTTGCCATGGTCTCGCGGATGATGCGGATCGTCGAGAAGGAGCGTCGGGTCAGGAGGTGATCCGGGAACTCGACGTTGCAGCATTCCTCCAGCGCCAGCATGAGCTGAACCGAGCCGAACGAATCGAGCCCTTTCTCGAACAGGTCTTCGTCCTCGCCCAATCTTTCCGCGGTGCCGGAGAAGGCCTCCAGGCCGCCGATGATTTGCCGGACTTCACAATCGGTCATCATGCGTGTTTCCTCACACTGATCGCCTGAACGTTTCGGGGGTCATGACACGAATTCGATACTAAATTAGTACGAAACATTATTGTGTCATTATAAATCCGGCCACGAAGACATAAAACCGTTTATTGTACTTGTATGGCATTCGATCTGGCGTCAGCCGCCGGCCTCGGGTTGCGCGATCGCGCCGACCTCTGACAACGGCGCGGACGGCCTGGGGAGCAGGCGGCGACGCAGGGCTGCGGCCCAGGTTTCGCGAGGCCGCATGTCCTCGTAGACGGCGTTCAGGGTTTCGGCCGACGTGTCCCAGGCGAAGCGGCTGAGCAGCCTGTCGGCCTCGATCCGATAGGTCTCCGGCGGCTGCGACAGCTTCACGGCCAACCCCGCGACGTCGCCCGCCTTGAAGTAGCAATCCGGCGGCAGGTGCAGGTCGCGGTTCGCGTCGATTTCGCTCAGCAGGATCGGCACGCCCGCCCTGGCAGCTTCGAGGGCGGCGATCGGCAGACCTTCGTGATACGACGGCAGGACGAACAGCGAGGCCTGCGCCAGCAGGGCCGAGAGCGTCGACCGCTCGAGGGCACCTGTGAAGATCACGCGATCGCTCGCCCGTTCGAGCAGCTTGCGTGAATAGGCGTCGGCATGGTCGGCGCCCCCGCAGATCACCAGCTTCGCCGCATGGGGCATGCGCGCCAGCGCATCGACGATGACGTCGAAACCCTTTTCAGGCACGAGGCGGCCGACGCAGATGGTGAAGGCGTTCGGCTGCAGGCCGTGCCGCTCCATGATCGTGCGCGCGGCGCCCGTGTTCGCGGTCTCGTTCGCGAGGTGGTCGGCGCCGTTGGGCACGACCCTGACCTTCGCGGCGAAGGCGGGATAGCGCTCACGGACATCGCGTCCGAGCCAGTCGGCGATGACGACTACGCGGTTGGCGAAGAGGAGAGCGTTGAGTTCGCCGAGCCGCAGCGCCCAGCGCCCGATGCGGCTCCACTTCGCATGATCGTAGTTGCGGCTGTGATAGGTGACGATCACCGACTGCCCCAGCAGGCGGGCGAGCGGCGCCAGCAAGGCGGGGCCGATGCCCTGGATGTGCAGGACGTCCGCCTTGAGGCGGAAGCGGCTGTAGAAGATCCCGCAGACCGTGCTTGAGATCGCTTCCCAATTCTTCCCGCGCAGATGTGGGAGCGAAACCAGGCTCAGCCCGCCGAAGTCGGAACCGGAGCTCGGTGCGTAGGCGCGGCGCATCAACACCGTGAAGTCGTCGTGTGGACGAAGCTTGCGCAGGCGCGGGAACATCTCCTCGCAATGCGTTTCCACCCCGCCCATCACGCCCGGAATCCCGCGCAGGCCAACCACTGCGACACGCATCGACCACTCCTTGGAAGAAGACAGCGGGGCTCGTTCCGCGGCAAAGGGCGCTGCGGTTTGATGTATTGAGAAATATCAGAAACTCAGTATGCGGATTTGTGGGCCCGCATCGAAACAACCGTCTGGACGAGGATCTTCACGTCGAGCCAAAAACTCCAGTGATTGGTGTACCAGACGTCGAAGCTGACACGTCTGATCATGTCCGAAACTTGAGCGGTCTCGCCGCGATTGCCGTTGACCTGCGCCCATCCGGTCAGACCCGGCTTGACGTGATAGCGGCGCGAATATTCCTGGATGACCTTGGCGTACTGGGCGTCGTGCGCCAGCGCGTGAGGCCGGGGGCCGATCAGCGACATCTCCCCGTGCAGCACGTTCAGGAGCTGAGGCAGCTCGTCGATGCTGCTGCTGCGCAGCCAACGGCCGACGGCGGTGACGCGGGCGTCGTCGCGGGTCGCCTGCGCGATCTCGGCGCCGTCCTCGACGACCCGCATGGAGCGAAACTTCCAGATGCGGAACGGGCGCCCGAGTCGTCCGCCGCGCGTCTGGCGGAAGAAGACCGGTCCCGGGCTCTCGATGCGGATCGCGGCGGCGACCGCCAGCAGGAGCGGCGCCAGGAGGACGAGGCCGGCGAGCGCCCCGGCGACGTCGAGCACCCGCTTGGCCGCCGCGCCGATCGCCGGCATCGATGGCGGGTGCAGTTCGAAGGTCGGAACGCCGCCGCAATTCTGGCGCCGGTGCCCCAGGATGCGCAGGGCGGCCGGGTCGGCCAGCAGCCGGACCGGCAGGGGCATCGCCCGAAGTTCTTCCATCGCGGCTGCGATGTCGGCCCAGCCCGCCCACGACACCGCGAGCCAGATCTCGTCCTGCTGGGCCGGCTCGATCTCGGAGGAGAGCTGCCGCAGAAAGGCGAGCCGCTCGGCCGGATCGCTCGGGAGGTCGCGGACCGATGCGATGCGGGCGGCGGAGGCGACCGATGGGACGAGCTCGACGACCTCCTGGCAGGTCCGATCCGTCAGGATCAGGATCCGGCGCTCGTAGGAGCGCGTCCAGACCTGGGAGAGCCTTCGCAGCCGCGGTTCCGCGGCCCTGCCGCAGACGATGGCGGCGGAGGCCGCACCGGCCGTGAGGAGATAGAAGGTCGCGGGCACCGGGGAGGCATCGGCGAATACGCGGACGATGACCGCGATTCCGAAGATCGCCGCCATGCAGCTTCCGCCGACGGAAAGGACGACACCGATCGACAGGCCGCCGCGCTCCGGCTGCCACGTCCGAACTAGCGTCAGCGTCGTTGCGAAGATGAGGAGGCTCAGCGTGCCCGTCTTGGCGAGATCGGGGCGCCAATTCGGCGTCAGCAAGAGGTGCAGGGCGACGGCTGCCGCGATCGCGCCTGCCAGGAGCAGGCTGTCGACGATAAGAGACGTCGGATCGGAGGATGGCGACGTACCGCGATCGAAGCTTGAAATATTCGACGCAATAAAAGCGTCGCCGGCACGATCATGAACGAGCTGCATAACCAACTCCGATCTAGGAATCGCCCGAATTTACTTCCTGTTAACCAGTTGTAAATACCTCCTGCTTACTGTTTTCCGCAGACATAATCTGAAGATTTATGTTGCCTAGATTTCACTTTTCCAGAACTCAATCGCGATGAAAACGAATCGGAACTCTCTAAAGCAGATTTCATCGTGGGCGGGGCTTTACGCCCCTGCATCCGAAGGCGCGCACGCGGGTGTCTGTTTGGCCGGACGTTCGCCGCGCCTCGCCATTCGATACGAACGCCAAGTCGGCTGGGCTTGGCCGTGCGCTGCAGCGCGCGACGGACAGCCTCGAGGCTCGCTCACGCGACTGCCGAGGCCGCGTCGTGATCAGGCGGACTTCCGCGGTTCGGCCGAAATCCCAGCGTTTACGATCCGGCGTGACTGGAACAGAGCGCTGGCCGTCGTCAGGTCCTCCGCATCCAGATGGGCGAATCCGGGGGCCAGCTGTCCGCGGGAAATACCGTCCGATCGGACGTCGCGCACGCATGTCAGGATGTCGAACCCGAGCGCCTGCTGGATCCGGAGGTGCTCGGACAGGGGGGCGCGGTTCAACGGGTTCCGACGCCGCCCCTGCATCGCCGCCCAGGTGACCGGGGAGCACGCCCAGTGGCCGTTCCATGACCGGGTCCGACCGATCGATTTGAAGTCGACCTCGTGGGACATCACGCCGCCGGGCCGGATCCAGCGTTCGAGCTCCTCGTAGCAGGTCCGCAGGTTCGGTGCGTATTGGAGAACGCTCTGCGACAGGATCAGATCGACGCTGTTCTGCGGGACCACATCCGGCTCCCAGCGCACGATGTAGCGGAGCTGCGAGCTCGACGGTGTCTCTTCGGGCGGACGGAGGATGAGGTCTTCGAGTTCGCGCACCCGACTTGCGCAGAGCATTTCGGCAAGTCTGGCCGAAGACAGTAAACCGTGCGGGAAGCCGTAATCCGGAAGCGACGGATGGACCCGCGGAAACTCGCGTCCGTCGGGGATCGGCGCCCGCGTCTGGAACAGCCACACGAGCTCGCGGAAGATGGCGAGGTCTCTGGCCGGGTTGGCGTACCGCACGATGTCGAGGGCGACGTACCGCTCGGCCGCCGACAACAGGGCCGCGAAGCCGATCCCGAGCGAATCGCCCGGGCCCAATTCCAGCATCGTCTCGAAGTGGGTCGGGAGTCCGGCTTCGTTCATCCGATGAAGGTGGCGCAGCCAGACCGAGTAACAGTAGCGGGCCGAGTTCGTGCCGCCGGTCTGTCGCGCGGTCAGTCTCCGCAGCCCTGGCACACGACTCGCGCAACCCGTCACCAACGCACCGATTCTGGCTTCCATCGCCCTCTCCCCCTGATCCATCTCGCCGGGCGCAATCGCGGTCCGGCAGGCCGCTCCCCGCGAGACGTCCGGCGGGGTGACGCATCCGCGGCGCAGGAAACTGTTTTCCTGACCGATCGACGCTTTCGGATACGCGATCCCGCGATCGACGACGCGATTACAAATAATCATCGACGGATCGACTTGTCCGATACACCAAAACGGTTATTCCTAATGGCATAGTCCGGATCTGTGCAAAAGCGTACAGAGCCGAAGAAGGGGCGCGTTGATTGCAATGAAATCCTTATTCGAGCGCGATGGCGAGGATATCGAAGCTCGAACCAAGAAGGCGGTCGCGCTAAATTACATCGCGCGCTCGATCGAGATGCTTGTCTTCTTCGTGAACACGGTGATCATGGCGCATCTTCTGACCCCGCGAGACTTCGGGATCCTCGCGATGGTCTCGCCGATCCTCTGGGTCCTCGCGCAGTTCGGAGATTTCGGCCTCGCGTCGGCGACACTGCAGGAGCGCGATCTCGACCCCGACCGGGCCTCGGTCCTCGTGTTCGTCAACATGGCGGCCGGCCTCGTCCTGGGCTCCGCCTTCTTCGCCTGTTCCGGCCTTTTGGGTGCGTTCTACGGCGAACCCGATGCCGGTCACGCGGCGGCCGTGCTGAGTTCGATGTTCCTGATCTCGGGCTTCTCGGCGGTCCAGATCGCGATCCTGCGGCGGGCGTTTCGCTACCGCGCCTTGATCTGCGCGCAGGCCGCCGCGGCCTCGACCTCGTTCCTGGTGGCGCTGGCCGTAGCCCTGACCGGCGGCGGCTACTGGGCGCTCGTCGCGCGGGCGGTGGTGGATCCGCTGGTCCTGGCGATCCTGGTCTGGGTCCTCGCGCCCTGGCGACTGCGGCGCCCGCGCTGGTTGCCGGAGACGAAACGGCTTCTGCGCTACGGCGCCTACCAGGCCGCCTCCTCTTCGCTGAACGCCGGCGGCCGCCAGATCGATCACGTTCTGATCGGCTGGCGCCAGGGAAGCTTCGACCTCGGCCATTACGCCCTCGCCTACCGCCTGTTCTACCTGCCGGTCCAGCTGATCGCCTGGCCGCTCGGGCATGTGATGATCCCGACCTTGAGTCGCCTGCGCGACCAGCCCGTGCAGATGGTCGCGTGGTACGTCTCAGCCCTCCGCTGGATCGGGCTTATCGCCTTCCCGCTGTTCCTGATCCTGGCGGTCTGTGCCTCCGATGTCGTGGCCGTCGTCGCGGGCCCGAAATGGGAGCCCGCCGGCGAACTGCTGCGCATCCTCGCGCCCGTCGGCGCTCTCCAGGTCTGCATCGCCGCCGCGGAGTGGCTTCTCCAGGCGCATGGGCGCTCCGATCGCGCGTTCCGGCTCGCCAGCGTGACGACGATGAGTTGCGCGGCGGCATTCCTCGTCGGCCTTCCCTGGGGCGCACCGGGCGTCGCCTGCGGCCTCGCGACGGCGAGCCTGCTCCTGGCGGTCCCGAGCTTCGCCTACGCAATCCGCGGCACGGCCGTATCGGGCCGCGACGTGATCGGCGCGCTGCTGCCCTCGGCGCTCTACGGCGGCGCAACCGCCCTCGCCGTCCACGCGACGCGGACCGCGGCCTTGGCCGATTGGGCGCCGCTCGGCCGGCTCGCCGTTTGTGCGGCGATCGGGGCGGCGGCCCTGGCGGCAGCCTGCGCGTGGATGTTCGGCCGCAAACCGGACGCCCTCGTGGAATGCGCGGCAGGCTGACGGGGACGAGACGCCATGGTCGAGACCGACGGCCCCTCCTTCGTCCTGTACGTCACGAAGCCGGCCTTCCTGATCAGCCTCGCGATCCTGATCCACTGATGCAGGCGATGACCGACGCTCCGAAGCGGTTCGTCCTGCTGGCGATCCGGTGCCGCTACACCTTCGGGATGTTTTACGCGGTGCCTGCCGCCCGGTCGTCGGCGGCCTCTCGATCGTGGCCATCCTCACGGTCGCCTTCGTCGGATACGGCATTTCGGTTCTCGGCCCGGGGTGCTGGCCTATGCCCGGATCGTCCCGTTCTACCCGTTCGCCGCGGCGGCCCTTGCCAGCGGCATCCTCAACGATCGCCCGATGGGCCTGTTCGTCAACGGCATGGAATGGGTCTTCATGATCCTGCCCACGATCGCGGGCTATGAAGGCATGAAGCGCCACGGCGCCGTCCGCCTGTTCCGCGCGGTGACCTTCGTCTTCGCCGTCCCGATCGTCCTGCAATGACTCTCCTAAGGCACCGACCTCAGGAAGATCAGCGAGAGAAGCACCAGCACCGACCTGGCCGTAAGCTTCATCGCCGGCTACCAGCACCAGGACGGCTTCGCGGTGATCGTCGTGATCTTCTCGGAGGCGGATCGCTTTATCGTTTCGCTCGGCGGCGTCGCGGCGACATTCACCGGCCTCATCCTGTGCGATTACAGGACCGCGATGATCGGCGCGGCGCTTCCGGCGGCGTCCTTCCTGTTCGTGGAGACCGTGCGTCGCTTCGATCCGCGCAAGCGCGTACACTTCATCACGATCATGGCGGCCCTTTTGGCGATCGCCGTCGCCGGTCTTTTCGTGATGAAGCAGGATCGGTTCTCCGATCTCCTCGTCATCGTCGACAGGGGGGGAGCCCTCGTCAAACCGCTTGAGCACTTCACGGAACCCGAGCGGACGTTACTCTCGGGCCGGGCGATGCTGTGGAGCGACAACATTTCGAGCTAACTCCGCCTGGACGCCGGATCGCAGATCATCGGCCGCATCGTCCTGCTCAGCTACCATGTCGGCTTCGTGTTGCTGAGCTTGGGCACCATGCCGATGTGGCTCGTGGATGGCGGCATCCCCTACGCGCTCCTGCTCGCACCGACCTGGCACGCGAAGCTCGAATGAGCCGAGGCGCGGGCGATGGCCGCCGTCGCGGACGAACCCCGCTGGCTCGCCGAACGACAGCGGGTCTGATCCCGTAATCGAGAGATACTTCATCCTCCCGTTCGACTGAATAAACGCGAAAGCACAAAATAAAATCGCGAAAGATTTTTTAAATATTGCAAAAATGGTCCGCTTGCATTGATGTAATTTTGGGTGTCTGCTGCAAATCGTCGTGTCTGTGAGGATCTCGCTTGGCATATCGGCAGGATATCAACGGTTTGAGAGCCGTCGCCGTGCTCGCGGTGGTCCTGTTCCATTTCCAGTTCGGAGATTGGACGAGCGGCGGGTTCGTCGGCGTCGACATTTTCTTCGTGATTTCAGGCTACCTGATCACCGGGGTGATCCTGCGAGGCCTCGACGAGGGGTCGTTCAGCCTGGTGGATTTCTATCACCGGCGGATCAACCGCATCCTGCCGGCGCTGTTCGTCGTCTTCGCGGCGTGCATCGTCGGGTCGTCCTTGCTCGATTATCAAGTCGAGGCCGAGGAAACGGCTCTGAGCTTGTTCGCGTCGTCGCTCTTCGTGTCGAACATCCTGTTTTATTTCAAGAACGACTATTTCAATCATCAGTCCGACTCGAATCCGCTGCTGCACACTTGGTCATTGTCGATCGAGGAGCAGTTCTATCTGTTCTTCCCGTTGCTCATGCTCGCGATGCGGCGGTGGCCGGCTCGAACCAGGACCCCGATCCTGGCGGCGCTGGCTGCGGCGAGCTTCGTCTGGTCCTGCTGGATGGTCGAGACCGACAGGGCCGCCGCCTTCTACCTGATGCCCTCGCGCGCCTGGGAGCTGCTGCTCGGCGGGCTCCTCGCCGCGAGGGCGACGCCCGCGCCCGCGGTGCGGTGGCCGGCCGAGGCGCTGAGCATCGTCGGCCTCGTGCTCGTCTTGGGCAGTGTCATCTTCATCGACACGTCGCTGCCGTTTCCGGGCGCCGTCGCCCTGGCACCCTGCCTCGGTGCCGCCTGCATCATCCTCGGCGGGGCCGGGACGTCGGTCGGACGCCTCCTGGGACTGGCGCCGCTCCGCTATCTCGGCCTGATCTCGTATTCGCTCTACCTCTGGCATTGGCCGGTGCTGGTGTTCTACCGCCGCATCGGCCATCCGCACGGCCTCGAGAAGATCGTCCTCCCCCTCGTCTGCGTCGCCCTGGCCGCGCTCTCCTACCACATGATCGAGCAGCCGTTCCGGAAGCGCGGGCGCAACGATGCGCGCATGGCCTTCGCCGTGGCCGCCGGTGCGATCACGGTCTGCGGCACCGTCGGGGTCGGGCTCGTCCTGCTGACCTCGATGCTGCACGCCACGCCCGCCGCCGCGACGGCCGTCCTCTCGTTTCTGCGCTACGACATGTCGTCCACGGTCCGAGAGGGAACGTGCTTCCTCACGGAACGGACCGGCGGCTTCCGCGGCTTCCGGCCGGACGAATGCCTCGCCTGGGACCGCAAGCGCCGGAACGTCATGCTGCTCGGCGACAGCTACGCCGCCCATCTCTGGCCCGGGCTCAAGGAGACGTACCCGACGGTCAACATCCTCCAGGCGACGGCGTCGCTGTGCAAGCCGACGCTTCCCGCGCACGGAGAGCGCCGGTGCGAGGACCTCCTCGCCTACGTGACCGAGACCTTCCTGCCGAACCACCGTCCGGATGAGATCATCCTCGCCGCGCGTTGGCGCGCCGAGGACCTCGAAAGGTTGCTTCACACCATCGCGGCGCTCCACGCGTTCACCGACCGCATCGTCGTGATCGGGCCGATGGTCGAGTACGAGCAATCCTTGCCGCGCTTGCTGGCCCGCGAGATCCAGTCGAACGGGGTCGTGCTGGCCGCCACGTCTCAGAGTGCGGTCGCCAAGAAGGCGGACCTCACCCTGGCCGCCGGCCTCGACGGGATTTCGGCGACCTACGTCTCGCTGCAGGAGCTCCTCTGCACGCCGGATTGCCAGGTCTGGGCATGCGCGGGAAAACCGCTTCAGTTCGATTTCGGCCACCTGACGGGCGCGGGATCGAAGCTGGTCGCGCTTCGCCTCGGCCCCAAGCTGTTTCCCGCCTCCGACGGCACGCGCGATGCCGGCGCGAACGCCCCGCCGCGCAGTCTCCCCGTCTTCGTGCGCGCCGTCGACGTGCCGATTCGGGTCGACATGGCTCCCAAGACCCGTTGAGCGACGATGCCGCCTATGCACTGTCCCGCACACAGAGACGGAGTCGACGATGCGAGACGGCACCGGGGTTCACCGGCCCCGGTCGGTCCCGGCGGACGCAATCGTGCGCTGGATACGGTTCGGTTTGCGCTCATCGCTGCGGTGATGATCTATCACTACACCGTGCGCTGGCGACCGCCGCATAACGGGCACGATCTGTATCGCTACGCTTCGACCTACAGCGAGTATTGGGAGATAGGCGCCTACGGCGTGCATATCTTTTTCATGATCTCCGGATTCTTCATCGCTGCGGCACTGGCCAAGTATGACGACGGCGGCGTGTTCCTGTACCAGCGCCTACGCAGGATCTATCCGGCCTTCTTCGTCTGCTGCACGCTGACGTTCGTCGCGGTCGCGGTGATGCCGCCCGACTTCAAGGTCGGCCTGCTCGATTACGTCCTGACGCTCGGCTTCGTCGCGGACAACGTCGGCGCCCATCTCGTCGACGGCGCCTACTGGAGCCTCGCCGTGGAGATGAAGTTCTACCTGTTCGCGGGCCTGCTGTTCGCGCTGATGGGGCATCGATACTGGGTCGGCTTGACGGTTGTCGGGTTCCTCGGGGCGGGCGTCGGCCTCTTCGCGCCGAAGATCGCCAAGGAGATCCTGCTCGCGCCGTACATGCCGATGTTTCTCGCCGGCGTCGGTCTCCATGTTCACGTGGCCGTCGGGAGGCGGGATGTCGCCGTTGCGCTGTACGCGGCGTGCGTCGCCCTGCTCGTCGTTCACGTCGACGCCTTCACGCTGAACGGGGCCCCCTCCCGGCTGGTCGCGCTCTGCGTGGTGACGGCGATGGCCCTGATCGTCCTCCTCGTCCGCTCCGGTGCGGACGTCGCCTTCGGCCCGACGGCCTATCTCGGGGTCGTCTCGTACGAGATCTATCTGCTGCATCAGAAGATCGGCGTCGCGATCATCGGGGTGGCGCGACAGCATTTCGGGCTGCCGGACGTCGCGGCGATGCTTCTGGCGGCGCTGTCGGTGGTGGCCTTGGCGATTCTCGTCCACGAGCTTCTTCAGAAGCCGATCCGGTCGGCGATGGATTGGGCCTGGGCCCGAGGCCGGGATCGCTTCGTGCCACGGCCGAACGCGGTCGCCGCGCGTCCGGTGACGGGCACCACGGGACCGGCTTGACCCGCGACGTCTGAAGGCCGTCCGCGAGGCTTGGAGATCGACCGCGACACGCGGGGACCGCCCGCCAGATTTGGGGACTGAGGGACTCGCTCATGTGCGGCATCGTCGGCATCGTCGGTAACGGGGCAGTGGCCGGTCCGCTGGTC
>CAZZZJ010000065.1:0-11991 GCA_964658355.1 Beijerinckiaceae bacterium | reverse complement strand
TGGCGGACCTTCCGCCTGAATTTGGAACTGAGACATTACGTGTCGATGGCCTCCGGGCCGTTCCTTCCCGGGCCGGGCCGCCTTGCCATGGCATCGAGCTATCCCGGCGTTTGATTATGCCTTCGCGCGATGGACATCCCCCGCGGATGGCTCGAATGTGTCGCGATGGGGCGAGGATCCGGCATCGGACATCGAAACGACCTGAGCGTGCGCGATCAGCTTGGCGGCGGCGGGCGGGCGCGGGGCTCCGACGCGGGTGACCGCGCGGCGCGCGTAGAACGGCCTTCGCCGGGCTTGCCCGAAGACGAACGGCCCCGAGGGCCGGCCACGGCCGCGCGTTCGCCCGATGCCCCCGGCGGCCCCATGCCCGAGGGCTATCACTTCCGCGACGCGATCCGCCTGCTCTTCATCCTCGCGGCGGGGAGCGAGGTCCCGGACGATCCGTGCGGCTCGCCTGACGGCTCCCGTGTGTTCGTCGGCGAGAAGCGGCTCATGGCCGTAGACTTCCTCGTCCGCTACCCCGACTACCTGGCCCACGACCTGTTGGACCTGTACGAGACGGAAGGGCACGCGGACCTGCTTCGGGACGTGCGCACGATCTTCGACCGCGACGAGCCGGACGTTCGTCTGGTCCGCATGGTGCGCTGGCGCCGGGGGGCGTTCCAGAACATCGAGACGGCGCTGGCCATCCTGGACTCCCGGCGGCTCGTGCGCTGCGTGCGCAGGCGCCTGGGGCCCGACCGGATGCGCCACGAGTTCATCGTGCAGGCCGCGGGCTTCGCGTTCCTCGACGAGGCCGTGAGGGAACAGGCGGTCCTGGCCTGGTACCGCGACCGCGCCGCGCTCGCCATGCGCGTCGCCCGCTCGCGCAGCGGTTCGGACCTCAAGGGCGCCCAATACGGGCACCCGGAGTACGGGTCGACGTCCTACGGCGCCACAATCCCATCCATCAAGGACCGGGTGCTGCGGCGGCTGCGGGCCGTCGAGGCGCGTGGACGATGACCGACGGCGCCGCTTCCGCCGTCCCGCGCACGCCGGCCGAGTGGGTCCGGGCGGTCGCGGACCGCGCAGGCCTGACCGTCCCGGACGTGCAAACGATCCTGGACCGGCACGGCATCGAGCCGCGGCCGACGCTGCCGCGGGCCCGCACGCTCGTGATGCGCTCGGTCGCCTTCTCCGGAACCAAGGACGGGACCGGAGCCGACGGGCCCTTCGCGTTCGAGCGGATGGACCTCGGTCGCGGCCTCTGGGCGATGATGTCGGACCGCAATTCGCGGGGCAAGTCGTCGGTCCTCAACGTCGTCCGCGCCGCGGTCCGAGGCGACTTCCCGGGACCGCTCAAGCCGGACGTCTGGCGCTGGATCGGCACCCTGGAGGTGGCCTTCGACATCGACGCCGTCGGCTTCCGCATCCTCGTCGAGAAGGAACCGGGCGAGGAACGGGCCGAGCGTGCCCGGGTCCGCCTGGGGCGCCGCCAGGGCGACGACTGGATCGACCTGTACGACGGGCCGGCCGGTCCCGGACTGGAAACGCAGGTCGAGGCGCTGTTCATGGAGGAACTCGGCTTCGCGCGCTTCCATGCCTTCAACGCCCCGTCCGGGACGGGACACACTCATGGCTGGGCGGCCATATCCGCGGGGTTGTTCGTCACGGGTCCCGGCCGGGCGATCTTCGGCGACCTCGTCGTCGACGCGATGCCGCTGCGCCTCCTCCAACTTTTCATGGGCCTGCCGTGGATCTCCACGTACACGGCGGCGCAGACGGCGCTGAAGCAGGCCGAGGCCGAGGCCACCAAAAAGAAGGCCGAGGCCGAGAGGCCGAACGAGCGGCTGCGAGAACGGCTCGCGGCGGTGCAGCGCGAACTCGGGGAGGAGCGCGGGCGCCTGGAAGGGCGACCCGACCGCGCGGCGTTGCGGGCGAGCCTAGGGCGGCTCGACGTCGATCTCGTCCGCCACCACGCGGAGGAGGAAGCCGCGCGGGCACGATTGGGCGCGTTGCGCCTGGCGGAAGCCGAGGTGGAGGCCGCCTCGGCGGAGGCGAGGAGCGCGCTGCAGCAACTGACGGACGAGGCGGCGGCGGGCCACCTCTTCCGCAGGCTCCGGCCGGTCTGCTGCCCCTCGTGCGAGGCCGGGATCGCGCCCGGACGATACGCCGCCTCCGAGGTCTCGGGCTGCGCGCTCTGCGGCAGCGTCGGGACGCCGGCCGCCGACGAGACCGAGGACCACGCCGCCGCCGCCAGGGCCGACGTCGCCGACTGCGGGGCGACGGCGCGGCGCGTCGCGGCTGAGATCGCGTCGGAGGACGGACGGATGCGCCTTGCCGCAGAGGCCCGGCGCGGGACGGAGGCGCGGATCGCCTCGGTCCGGACGCGGCTGGCGCAACCGGAGGAATCGGACCTCGAACTGCGCATCGCGGCGCTCGAAGCCCGCGAGGCGGAGCTGCGCTCGCTGCTGCCCGAGGATGGCGCCGCCGCCGCGGAGGCCCCGGATGTCCCCGTCCTGCGGGCGACCGCCGTGGTCACGAAGGAGTTGTTCGAGGGCCTACAGCGGGAGACCGTCGCGGACCTCTCGGCCGCGCTGCTGCGCATCTGCCGCGACATCGGCGTCGAGAACCTCGCCGACATGACGCTCGCCCCCCACGGCGCCCTCTCGGTCCATCAGGGCGGGAGCAGGACGACGTTCTCGCAACTCTCCCCGGGCGAGAACCTGCGGGTCCGCATAGCCGCCGCGCTGGCCGTCGTCGAGGTGGCGCGGCTGCGGGGTTACGGCCGCCATCCGGGGCTTCTGGTCCTCGACTCCCCGGCCGCGCAGGAGATGTCGACCCCGGACTTCGCCGCCTTGCTCGCCCGGGTGCAGGCCGTCGTCGCCGACGCACCGGGGATCCAGGTCCTCGTCGGCGCGGTCGCGCGTCCGGAACTCACCGCGGTTGTGCCTCGCGAGCGATGCCGGCACGCTGAAGGCCTGGACTATCTGTTCTGAGGCCGGCGGTGGACGAGACGGCGAAGGACCTGCTGCGCGCGGCCATCGAGGGCCCTCCCGTCGATCTCGCCGTCCTCGGGCGGGAACGCCTCTGCGCGGCCGCCGAGGAGGCGGCGGACGGCCCCGAGGGCGCGCGGGTGTTCGCGTGGCTCTGGACCCACCCCCAGGCCGAGCAGGGGCGCGAGGCGGCCATGCGCGTGCTGGAAGCGACGGCCGATCCGGGACTGATGGCGGAGGTCGTGGGCTGGCTCGGTCGTCAGCGGCTATCCCGGGACGACGGGCGATTGCTCTGGACCACGTTCGTCCGGAAGTCCGAGGATCGCGGGGCGCACTACGGCGTGCGCGCCCATGCCCTGCACGGGGCGATGCTTACGGCTCAGGACGCGCGCGGTCTGCTGCGTCGGCTGCAGGGGATGCTGATCGACCTCGACCGTGACGGGGACGCGCGCTTCCTGCGGCATGCGGCCAGGATCGCCGGAGCCGTGCTGGCCCACGAGCCGGACGACGGCCTGCGCGACCTGCTGCGCGACCTCGCGGCCATCGACGGCTGCGCGGACGAGGCCGCCATGGAGCTCGGCCTGGACGCGCTGCGCGCCGGCCTCGTCGCGACCGGGACGGAGGCGGCGGTGGCGGCGTTCCGAGAGGCCCGCCGCTGGTTCCGCGCGAGCGTCCGCGCGAGCGAGGCGCGCGTCGATGCGGAACTCTACGGCCTGTGCATCGACGTCGTCGTCGGGTTCGCGGAAGGGGGCGGCCCGGGGATCGCAGAACTCCTGGAAGGGGTGCGGGTCGCGGCTTTCGGCTACGCGGCGCTCATCACGCAACCCGACCGCGACGACGCGAGCCGGTCATGGCTCGGCTTGACCCAGGTGGAGCGCACGCACTGGTCGCTGCTCGCGATGCGCCTGGGCGCCCTCGACGCGAGCCTCGCGTCGCAGCCTTGGCTGAACGCGGCGGCGGTGATCGAGGACGAGCTCCTCCAGGTCTACGCCGCGTCGCGAAGCATCTTCGGGCGGTCGGCCGGTGGCGGCCTTGAGACATTCCTGCGGCCCCGCGTCGTCGGTGCCTTGCGAAGGGAGAGGATCGCCCTCGACTTCCTCGACCGCTGGATCCTGGAGAACGCGGGCTCGCCCTGGATCGCCGACGCCGCGCAGCTCAGGGCCGAGGTCGCGGCGGCGCGCGAGCGGGCCGCTGTCCACCGCCCTCCTGACGCGGCGTCCGGGAGCCCGACGGTCGCCGCGCTGCTCGAACGGGCCGGCGTGCCGGAGCCCGTCCGCTCGGGCGCCCTGGCGCGGATACAGGCGAATGTCCTCGCGCTCACCGACGAGACGGTATCCCGGGTCGTCGCCGACCGTATCGAGGAGGTCGCCGCCGGCATGGCTCGCAATGGGCATTACGCGCGCCACCGGGACGCGGCCAACTTCTTCGACATCGTCCTCTGGTACACCACGCTGTTCGCGGTCTCGCGCCACGACCTGTCGGCGAGCTCCCTTCCCCGCATCGGGTACCTGTTCGACCGGGGGGCGACGCCTCCCCTGGAGCGGACCCTTCAGCAGGACTTCCACGACTTCCTGATGGGATCGCCGCTCGCCTCCGTGTGCCAGGCAGAAGCGCGCGACCTCGGCGGGGGACGCGTCGACATCCTCTTCACCAGGGGCTGGGTCAAGACGGTCGCGGAACTCAAGCGAACCTTGGCGGACCGCCAGGCGGACGGCCTGCTCGACGAGTTCGGCCTGCAGGCGGCCTCCTACTCGGGCACCAACGTCGCCTTCGGCGTCCTGATGGTGCTCGACCTGTTCGACCGCGGCGGCGGCCAGCCGCCCGTCGCGCAGCAGGCGTCCCTCCACCACCGCACGCCGCAGTGGTCCCGGGCGGAGCACGCCGTGGCGCTCTTCCGCATCCAGGGCCGCCGGTTGCCACCTTCGCGGCAATGACGGGTGCGGGCTCCGTGCAGGGCCCGTGCATCGGGACTGTCCGCGATGCCGGCTCGGCGTTTCGTCCCCGCAAGCCGCGGCCTGACGCGGCCCACTTTGCGACTTGCGCACTCCCCCTGCCGACCGACCTGCGAGCCGAGACGCCGAGCCGGGCCGGCGGATGTCCCGCAGCTCTGACGCAAGCCGCCCGACGGCCGCCCGGTTCGTCGGTTGCCGATTCACGGGGCTCGCCGGACGGGGTTCAGGCCGCCATCCTCCTGCAGCTCTCGGTACAGGTCCTACCCCGGTCGACGCAGTCCTGCATGTCCCCGACCCGTTCGCAGCCCGTCGCGCACGCCTCGCAGACCTCGGCGCAGGCACGGCAGACGTGCTATGCCCGGCGACGCCGACCAGCGCGACGTGGGCCTATGTCCTGCAGATCTCGGCACAGGCCATCATAAGCCGGAAATGCTCCGGCTCGACGTGCTTGCCGCCGGCGACCAGGCAATGGTTCGCGGCCATGTTGAGGCAGGTCCGGTAGCACCGGAGACACTCATCGACGCACGACTGCATGTCCTGGCTGGCCCGGTGCATCATGGCACCCCTGTCGCTTGGGGGTTGATCGAAGCCTCACTATAAGGGGAACGTCTCGGCGGCCTCGCGGAGGCCACGGAAGGTTCCATGGGGCAATCTACCCGCCAGGGGTATAGTTCCGGGTTCGGGCGGTCATCGCCGCGACCCGCCAGAGGTGTACGACAGAATGGCAGGCTCCGACGCGGAACACGGGGGCATCCCGGTCGATCACGCCCCCCAACTCCCGAGGCTTCGCCGGATCGAAGGCCAAGTGCGGGGTCTCCAGCAGATGATCGAGACCGGGCGCTACTGCGTCGACGTCGCCCACCAGATCGATGCCGTCATCGCCGCGTTGCGCCGCGTCCAGTCCGACATGATCCGGGACCATATGCACGCCGTGATCACCGCATCGCTGACCGGAGACCTGCCCGAGGCGGAACGCCGGCGGCTGGCCGACGAGATCGGAAGCCTCATCGCGCGTGTCGTCTGACGGGGCCGCCGCGCCAGGACCGCGGCCATCCCTGCCTGTCGCCGTTCCGCAACAGCGACGACCAATCACGCGCAGCGCGTGACCAAGCGCCCGATACCCCTTTGACCGCCACGAATTCCTCAGGGTACCCATAAGGGGTATCCAGGAGGCGGACATGGTCGATTTCTCGCGAAGGTCTTTCCTGGCGGGCGCGGCGACTCTGGTCGGCGGAACGGCGCGGGCGCTGCCGTTCGAGCAGAGGAACGAGGTCAGTTTCCTGAAGGGGCCCTACAACCTCGCCTTCTACTACCGGCTCAACAAGGCCTACCGCATCGGCGCCGGTATGCACTTCTTCCACTCGAAGCAGCATGACCTGCTGCAGCTTACACGCTTCGAGGACCACGCCGCGGTCGACGCCCGCTTCGACAAGGAGGCGCAGGGATGGCTGCGCGATCCGCCGGCCATCGAGCCGGAGATGCCGTACTACTCGTCCTACGTCGACCGGGCGATGCACACGCTGTTCCGGACCATCGACTGGACGCACATGCATCACGAGCAGACCTACGACGTGATGGCGTTCCGCGAGATCCCGTGGTCCGAGAAGAAGGCCTGGACCGACCGCGCGGTCAAATACTACCTCACCATGCAGACCCAGGGCGTGCCCCGCAGCGTCGCGCCGCTTGAGGTGACCATGCGGCGTGCGGGCATCATGATGAAGCCCTACTTCAACTACTTCCGGAACTTCTACCCGCTAGACCAGAGCCTGTTCTACGTCGCCCACTGGTGGCACCCCGCGGCCTACGAGACGCAGATGATCTCGGGCAACCGCGACCAGGAGGCCGCCATGGCCCAGACCATCGACCTCATGTACCGCGAGGTCCTGCCGGACCAGCCGGGCCGGATGCTGCTCTCGCGCGAGATCATGCCGCGCTATTCCCGGATGAGTCCGGAGAGCGCGAACATCTTCGACAACCTGCACATGCTGCACGGGATCGCCTACTCGATCCTCGCCTATCCCGGCTGGTCCATCGAGGAGAAGCGGGCCGAGATGTACCGGGTCATCGAGGCCATGGGCTACCAGCCCGGCGACGAGGCCTACACCCGTCGGTTCCGTGAGCCGCATCCCGAATTCGATCCTCGGACCTACCCGGCCTGGGTGCGGTCCCCGATGGGAGCGATGGGCACGATCATGATGGAGATGCTCATGGAGATGCTGCCCATGATGTACCCCGGCGGTCTCTCCAAGGCGTCCCATGCAGCCATCATGCAGCAGATGATGAAGAACGGGCGGCTCGGCATCGAACCCGGGGAGATTCCCGGCTCGCTGAACGACGCATTCATGCGGGTCGCCCCCGGCATGCGGATGATGCCCGGTGCGGTTGAACCCGGCGAGACCCCGACCATCATGGTCGAGCACATGCTCACCGCCTGGAAGGCCAAGGCAGCCCGCATCCCGGACCTGGCCCCCATCGACATGACCGTCGAGCCGAGCCTCGGCCCGGCCCGCGTCGCCATCCGCTGAGGGGACCCGCCATGTCCAAGCGCACTCTCCTTGCGTTCGCGGCCCTCCTCGCCCTGACCGCCATCCCTGCTCGGGCTGCTGACCACTCCAACCTGGAGGAGGGGCTGCCCATCACCATCGAGGACGCCTATCCGATCAAGGAGAACGGCCTCGAAGTTCAGTCCTACTTCCAGTACGACCGCGTGCGCCGCGACCCGCGGGGCGCCGGCAGCCTGATGGCGGTGCCCCGCCTCGAATGGGGAGCGTTCAAGAACTTCCAGTTCTCGGTCGAGGCGCCGTACCGGGTCGGCACGGCGAGCGACACCGACCAGGGCGAGTTCCGGGCGCAGGGCTTCTACAACTTCAACCAGGAAGGGCTGCTCCTGCCGGCGATGGCGTTGGCACTCGGGGTGGACACGCCCTACGGGATGCGCGCCGGCGGCACCGAGACCGAATTAAAGTTCCTGGCCACGAAAAGCGTCGGCACGCCGGACCCCGAGGGACTGTCGCCGTACTCTTACGTGCCGCGGCAGGTCCACTTCAACGCCTCGTGGTTCCACAATTACGACCCCACCACGGGCCGCGAGGCCGAGCGGCGCGACCGCTACCGGGTCGGCGTCGCCTACAGCCAACCGGTATCGAACAGCGTGGTTCTGGTCGCCGACATCTACCGCGAGACCGACCGCGAGCGGGGACGTGCGGTGAACCTGGCGGAGATCGGCGCGCGCTACATCGTGACCCCGCAGACCGTGCTGGTCGGGGCCGTCGGCGTCGGTTTCGGCGGAGATCGACGGCAGGACTTCCGGGTCACCGCGGGTCTCCAACACTCGTTGAGCTTCCCGTATTCCTTCGATCCACCGCGGTAGCCGGGTGCCTTCGCCACGCTGGGGAAGCGATGTCAAATTGAAGGGAACCTTACCCCTAGGGGGTATATTGCGCCGCTATTCATCGCAAGGCATCGCATGTTCCCGACCTGGCTTCACACGCTTTCCATCCTCGCACTCCTGCTTGGGGCAACCTGCTCGCTTTTCGTCTCCGTCGACGTGATCAGGCGTCCCCAGCACATGGCCGTGATGAACGTCGTCTGGCCGGTGTGCGCGCTGTTCGGCACGCTCGGCGTAACCTGGGCCTACCTTCGCTATGGCCGCCTCGCCTCGATGGAGTCGGTGCAACGGGCCAAGGCACGGGGCGAGGACATGCCGAGCAAGGTACAGACCCCATACCCCGTGATGGTCGGCACGGGAGCGCTTCATTGCGGCAGCGGCTGCATGTTGGGTGACGTCGCCGCCGAGGGGCTCGCCTTCCTGGTCCCGGCCGTGGCCGTCTGGTTCGGCTGGCACTCGCTCTTCGACGAGAAGATCTATGCGGTCTGGGTGCTCGATTTCCTGTTCGCCTACGCCCTCGGGATCGTGTTCCAATATTACGCCATCGCGCCGATGCGCGGTCTATCGCCGGGGGCCGGACTTGTCGCGGCGATCAAGGCCGATACCCTCTCCCTCATCGCTTGGCAGGTCGGCATGTACGGGTTCATGGCGTGGGCGCAATTCGACCTGTTGCCCAACCTCGGCGGACGACAAGCACCGGTGAACTCGACCGAGTTCTGGTTCATGATGCAGATCGCCATGGTGGCCGGCTTCGTCACGAGCTATCCCGTGAATTGGTGGCTCATCGATTCCGGCATCAAGGAGCGAATGTAGCCGGGATTGACGGCACTGAATCTCTTGGAGAGTCCGACCTTCGAAACGATGGACTTGCCGAAAAGAAGCCCAACCTATGCACCTGAGGTCCATGCCCGTCGCTTACGCATCGGCGCCTCCGGCATGGAGTTGTATCCGACCTGTCCGGTCGACACCTCCTGGACGGTCTCAAGGCTGGCGATGATGGGGCAGTCGGGTCGTCCGTCCCCGTCGCAAGCGACGGCCAGGCGACGCAGGACGGTCGCCATCTCCTGAAGGTGGCGGGCCTTTTCTTCGAGTTCCTTGATGTGGGTCAAGGCCAGGGCCTTCACCTCGGCGCTAGTGCGGCTGGGGTCACCCCACAGCCCCAAGAGCACCCGGATGCGTTCAAGTGAGAAGCCGAGGTCCCGGGCCCGCCGGACGAAGCCGAGCCGGTGGACGTCCTCCGGGCCGTAATCGCGGTATCCGCTATCTTGGCGTTCGGCCCGGGGCACCAGGCCGATGCTCTCGTAGTGCCGGATCATCTTGGCCGAGACGCCCGACGCCTCCGCTGCATGCCCGATATTCATGACAATCCCCGTGTTGACCTTCCCATAGTGGGAAGCCCCATACCGATAGGCAACACCGACGGACGGAAACAGGATCATGGCTCACGGCACCGCACCGAAAGTCCCCGCGAACGACCATGCCGGGCACGGCCACGCGCATGGCCATCACGCCGAGCCGGCATCCGGCATCGGGACGGTCAAGGATCCTGTCTGCGGAATGGCGGTCGACCCGCACGCGGCCAAACACCATGCGGAGCATGGCGGTCGCCCGTACTACTTCTGCTCGAACGGTTGCCGAACCAAGTTCGAGGCGGACCCATCCCGCTACCTCGACCCGGACAGTGCGGCGGCGAAGGCCGAGCCCGTCCCCGAGGGGACGACCTACACCTGCCCGATGCACCCGCAGATCCGGCAGGTCGGCCCCGGATCCTGTCCGATCTGCGGCATGGCCCTTGAGCCGGAGACGGTGAGCCTGGACGACGGCCCCAACGAGGAACTCGTCGACATGAGCCGACGGTTCTGGGCCGGGCTGGTCCTGACGCTGCCGGTGTTCGTGCTGGAGATGGGCGGGCACCTCACCGGCCTGACCGAGAGGATCGGGCAGCAGAACTCCAACTGGATCCAGTTCGCCCTGGCCACCCCCGTGGTGCTCTGGGCCGGGTGGCCGTTCTTCGTGCGTGGCTACCAATCGGTGGTCCTGCGGTCGCTCAACATGTTCACGCTGGTCGCGCTCGGCACCGGTGTGGCCTGGGCCTACTCCGTGGTGGCCACCCTGGCGCCGAGCCTGTTCCCGGAAGCCCTGCGCGGCCATGGCGGGGCCGTGCCCGCTTACTTCGAGGCGGCCGCCGTCATCACGGTGCTCGTCCTCCTCGGGCAGGTGCTGGAACTCCGGGCTCGCGAGAGCACAGGCGGCGCGTTGCGGGCGCTCCTCGACCTAACGCCGAAGGCCGCGCGTCGGCTCAAGGCCAACGGGACCGACGAGGAGGTCCGGCTTGAGGACATCGTTGTGGGAGACCGCCTGCGCGTGCGTCCCGGCGAGAAGGTGCCGGTCGACGGGGCCGTTGTCGAGGGCCGGAGTTCGGTCGATGAGTCCCTGATAACGGGGGAGTCGATGCCGGTGACCAAGGAGGCCGGCACGACCGTCGTCGGCGGCAGCATCAACCAGTCCGGGGCGCTCGTGATCGAGGCTCGCAAGGTCGGGCGGGACACCATGCTCGCCCGCATCGTCCAGATGGTGGCCGAGGCCCAGCGCAGCCGGGCCCCGATCCAGCGCCTCGCCGACCAAGTTGCGGGCTGGTTCGTCCCCGTCGTCATCGGGGTCGCGGTCCTCGCCTTCGTGGCCTGGATGGTTTTGGGGCCGGAGCCCCGGTTCACCTACGCGCTCGTGGCGGCGGTCGCAGTCCTCATCATCGCCTGTCCCTGCGCCCTGGGGCTGGCCACGCCGATGTCGATCATGGTCGGCGTCGGTCGCGGCGCCGGGGTTGGCGTCCTGATCAAGAGCGCCGAGGCCCTGGAGCGCATGGAGAGGGTCACGACCCTCGTCGTGGACAAGACCGGCACCCTCACCGAGGGCAAACCGACGGTGACCCGGATCGTCCCGGCAGACGGGTTTTCGGAGGAGGAGATCTTGCGGCTGTCGGCCGGCGTCGAACGGTCGAGCGAGCATCCGCTGGCGGTCGCCATCGTAGCGGCGGCGGAAAAACGGAAAATCACGATTCCTGCGGTGTCGGAGTTCGACTCCCCCACCGGCAAGGGCGCCCTAGGGACCGTCGAGGGACGCCGCATCCTGCTCGGCAACGCAAACTTCCTCGCCGGGGAGAAGGTCGAGACGGCGGATCTCGATGCCGTGGCGGACGAGCTGCGCTGGGACGGGGCCACGGCGATCTTCGCCGCCATCGACGGGCGGTTGGCCGGCGTCATCGCCATCGCGGACCCGGTGAAGGCGACCACCGCCGAGGCCCTGGCCGGCCTCAAGGCGGAGGGCATCCGCGTGGTCATGCTGACCGGCGACAACCGCACCACCGCCGAGGCCGTCGCCCGGCAGCTCGGGATCGACGAGGTCGAGGCCGACGTGCTGCCCGACCGGAAGGCGGCGGTGGTCGAGCGCCACAAGGCGGCGGGTCAGGTCGTCGCCATGGCCGGTGACGGGGTCAACGACGCGCCCGCCCTGGCCTCGGCGGATGTCGGCATCGCCATGGGGACCGGTACGGACGTCGCCATCGAGAGCGCCGGGATCACGCTTCTCAAAGGGGACCTGACGGGCATCGTACGTGCGCGGCGGCTGTCGCGCGCCGTGATGGGCAACATCCGGCAGAACCTGTTCTTCGCCTTCGCCT
>CAZZZJ010000064.1:0-12032 GCA_964658355.1 Beijerinckiaceae bacterium | reverse complement strand
GGAACATCCCGCCCGCGATCCGGGTCGAGGGCGGGATGTCGGAGCCCGTCAGCCATCCGTTGACGATCCAGAGCAGCCACGCCGCCATCCGCCAGCCGTTCTCGTGGGCATAGCGCGACATCCGGTAGAGCCAGATCGCCTGATAGCCGCGGCGCAGGCGCACCGGGCCCGGGATGCGGCGCGCCCAATGCGCCCGGTCGGCACGCAGGGCTTCGCGCGTCTCCGCCCAGGAAATCGCGGGACCGCCGCTCGAGACCGGCTGGACGAGACCCTCGGCCGCGAGCGCATCAGCTGACTTGGGCATGTCACTCTCTTTACGGTTGTATAATACTTATAAGCGCAACCATAAGGCGATTTTCGAGATATGTGTCGTCTGGGTCGTGCTATCCTACAATCATAGGTAGCATTTTTCCGGCGAAAATCACCGAAAGATGCGTATGGTGGTGAATCGAACCGATACGGGCCGGGACGGAAGGGGGATGCGCTACGGCATCAACCTGCTCGGTCAGGCGGCCGGCCGAGGCATCTATCTGCTCGCGGGTTTCGCGGCCTTCGTGATGGTCGCGAAGGTCGCCGGTCCCGAGGTGCTCGGCCATTACGGCATCGCCCTCGCCGCCCTGGCGATCGCCCTGATCGCCGCCGATTTCGGCACGACGCTGACCTTCGCCGCGCGGATCGGCGGCTGCGCGCCCGAGGCCAGGGCGGACGCGCTCGCGGGCGTCCTCTCGGCCCGGCTGATCCTCGGTGCGGCGACCGGCCTCGCCCTGCTCTGCGCCCTGCCGCTGCTGCCGGCGTCGACGCGGCCGGCGCTGATGCTCGCCGCGCTCGCCATGCCGCTCGTCGCCGCCCGCTTCCTCGATGCCCTGTTCCAGGTCTGCGGTCGGCCCGGCTGGTCGGCCTTTCCCGCGCTCGCCAACGCCGGCATCCTAATGACGGGAACGGCGCTGGCGCTGGTGCTCGACGCGCCCGAGGCGACGTTGCCGCTCGTCGCGGTCGCGGCCGGGGTGGCCTACGGCGCCCTCGGCCTCGTCCTCGCCGGACGGCTCGTGCCGCTGCGGGTCGCGCCCGTCCGGGTCGGCCTCGCGACGATCCGGCAGGCCGCCGGGGTCGGCGTCTCCAATGCGCTCGGCACGCTGAACGCCCGCATCGGCCTGCTCCTGCTCGCCGTCCTGGCGGGGGCCGCCGAGGTCGGGCTGTTCACCGCCGGCTACCGCTTCTTCGAGCTCGGCGTCGCCGTTGCGATCACCCTCGCCGCGCCGCTGGTGCCGGTGTTCGGGCGCGCGGTCGGCAGCGGAACCCTGCTAGCGCAGACCCGTCTCGCCCTGCGCCTCGTCCTGTCCGCCGCCGGGCCCGCCGCGGTCGCCGCCTGGGTGCTCGCCGATCCGCTGATCCGCCTGCTGTTCGGGCCGGCCTACGCGGCCAGCGTCCCGGTTCTGCGCATCGCCGCGCTGATGGCCACCGCGATGATCGCGGCCACGATCCTGTTCCTGGCTTTGGTTGCGCTCGGCCGTACCGGCTTCGCGGTGCTGTTCAGCGCCACCGGCTGCGCGGTGAACGCCGTCCTCTGCCTCGTGCTCGTGCCGGCGGGCGGGGCGACGGGCGCCGCGATCGCGGCCCTGGCCGCCGAGATCGCGATGCTCGTGGTGGTTGCAATCGCGTTCCACCGAGCGGTCGGGACGCCGCTCCCGGCCCGTGACCTGCCGGCGATCCTCGCGCCGCCGCTCGCCATGGCGGCGTGCGTCTTCGCCAGCCCCGCCGCCTTCGCGCCCGTCGCCCTGCCGGCCGGCGCGATGCTCGCCGCCGCCGGCGCCCTGTGGCTGCGCCCGCGCAATGCCCTCTCCAGCCCGGAAGCTTCGCCATGACACCGGATCCCACCCCGCATTCCGAGACGCCGATCCTGTCGGTGATCATCCCGACCTATGGCCGGGCCGAGACCCTGCGGTTGACGCTGGCCGCCTTCGATCGCCAGGAGACCGAGGCCGCCTTCGAGATCGTGGTCTGCGACGACGGCTCGGTCGACGGCACCGGCGCGGTGATCAGCCGGGCGGTGGCGACCGCCCGGCGGCCGGTGGTGCATCTGCGCCAGGAGAACGCCGGGGCGAACGCCGCCCGCAACCGGGCGATCGCGGCCGCCCGCGGCGAGCGCCTGCTCATCGTCAACGACGACACCATCCCCGGCCCCGATCTCGTCGCGGTGCACCTGTCGGCCCATGCCCGGCGGGGGGCCCGCGAGACGGCGATCCTCGGGCGGATGACGATCGACCCGGCGCTGCCGTTCTCGCCCTTCGCGGCCCTGCACCACGACGCCTCCTACGATGCGCTCGCCGGCAGGATCGAGCTCGGCTGGGACGCGTTCCTGACCTGCAACGTCAGCGTCGATGCCGGCTTCCTGCGCGAGGCCGGCGGCTTCGACCCGCGCCTGACCTGGCACGAGGACATCGAGCTCGGCGAACGGCTGGCGCGGCGCGGGATGCGCCTGTTCTACGAGCCGCGGGCGCTGGCCTACCACCACCACTTCCTCGACGAGGCGGCCTATCTGCGCATCGCCGAGCGCGAGGGCGCGGCCCTGGTGCTGTGGTATCGCAAGCGGCCCGACCTCGCTCCCGACCTCGCCCGCCTCGGGCTCGTCGGCCCGAAGCCGTTCGGACGCGGGCGCCGCCACGCGCTCGCCGACCTCGTGATGCCGGAGGTCGCCCTGCCCGGCTGGCGGGCGGCGGCCCGCTCGCTCACCCGCCTCAGCCCGGCCGCCGGCCGGACGGTGTGGCGGCGGCTGTTCCAGCGCCGCAAGCGCCTCGCCATCGCCCGGGCCTTCGCGGAGGCCGCGTGACGATCCGCGTGTCCGCGATGGTCCCCGTCGCGATCCTGCCGATGCTGGTGGCGGCCGCCGCCTGCCAGCCGGCGGAGCCGCCCAGCCTGCAGCGCATCCTCGTCGATCCGGCGGGCGCGCCCATGCCCGGATATCGGACGGTCGCGGCGCTGTCCGCCGTGCCTTTCGCGAGCCTCGCCGCGGGCAGCACGGTGCTGGTGAAGGGCGGCCGCTTCGACGGCGCCGTCGTCATCGCGGCGCAGGGCACCCCCGATGCGCCGGTGACGCTCGCTTCCGTGCCCGGCACCGAGCCGGTGCTGTCGGACTCCGTGGTGTTCGAGAACGCCGCCTACGTCACGGTGTCCGGGCTGACGGTGCGCGGCGCCGTCCATTCCGGGTTCATCCTGCGCCGGGGGAGCCACCACGTCACGGTCCGCGATTCGGCGGTCGACGCCTCGGGCCTCGGCATCTGGATCGGGGACGGCTCCGGGGCGGGGCACCGTATCCTCGGCAACCGGCTCACCGGCAACAAGACCCACGGCATCGCCGTGGACGTGATCAACGCGGGACCCGACGACCCGACGATCATCCAGGGCAACACGGTCTCCGGCAGCGGCATCCACGGGATGGAGATCAACGGCTCCGGCTACGTCGTCGAGGGCAACCGCGTCCACGACAACGGCGTCCTGATGTCGGGCACCTCGGGCATCCACGTCTACGCCAAGGATGCGGGCCAGGACGCGGGCGACCGCAACACCATCCGCTACAACATCGTCGCCGGGCAGCGGGAGACCACGGGCCAGGACGGCAACGGCATCCAGGTCGATCAGTGGTGCGACGACAACGTCGTCGCCTTCAACGTGACCACCGGCAACGACGGCGCCGGCATCAACCTGTTCGATGCCGGCCGGAACCTGGTGTCCAACAACACCGTCGTCGGCAACATGGCCGATTCCGGCGGCCGGCACGCCTACAAGGGCGAGATCGTGCTCGCCAGCGACTACACGAAACGGGTCGGCCGCACGGTCGACAACCGGGTGCTCAACAACGTCGTGGTGGCGACGCGGGCCGACGTCGCCGCCATCGCCGTCGAGGCGACGAGCACCGGCCGCGGCAACGCCATCGGCCCCAACCTCCTGCGGCACGCGGCCGGCGGCCGGCTCTACGCCTACGGCGCCGCCCGCACCGACGACGGCGCGTCGCTGAAGCTGGGATCGCGGGCGCCGGACCTCACCGAGGCGCCGGCCTTCGCCGACACCGCGAGACCCTTCGAGAACGGGTTCGCGCTGACGCGCGCGCTCGCGCGTCCCGGCATCCCGCTGGGTGCGACGCGCGACCTGCCCGGCCGCCCCTACGCCCCCAACGAGGCCCCGTCCTTCGGCGCCTATCGGAGTCCATGACATGTCTCTCCGGATCGGGATCGACGCCCACGTCCTCGTCGGCAAGATGCAGGGCAGCCGCACCTGGCTCGTGAACGTGGTCGGCCGCGCCGTCGCGCGCCACCCGGACGCGACCTACGTGATCTATTCCGACGATCCGGTGCGCGCCGCCACGATGATCTCGGGCGCCAACGTCGAGCATGTCCGGCTGCCGCGGGTGCCGCGCGCCCTGCGGCTCCTGGCGGTCTGGCCCTGGCTCGTCCACCGCGACCGGATCGACGCGCTCGTCACCACCTACATCGCGCCGCCCCTGGTGCCGGGCGCACGGCAGGTCGTCGTGGTCCACGACATCCTGTTCGAGACCCATCCGAGGTTCTTCACCTGGGGGATGCGCTGGCGCACCCGCCTGTTGACGCGGCTCGGCGCCAGGCGGGCCCGCCTCGTCGTGACGATCTCGCGCTACAGCCGCGATTCGATCGCCCGGACCTACCGGATCGATCCGGCCCGGATCGCCGAGGTCCGGTGCGGGACGAGCCCGCCCCGCACCGGCGCGATCACCCGCTCGCCGATCCGCGACGGACGCCCCTACCTGATGATGGTCGGCCGCCTGGAGCCGCGGAAGAACCTCGCGCTGACGCTCGACGCCTTCGCGAAGCTTCCGGCGGGCGCGGCGCGCCTCGTCGTGGTCGGCAAGCCCGACGGGGAGCGGCCCGAGACGCTGGCACGGCTCTCCTCCATGGCCGACGTCGTGCACGTGGCCGGGATCGACGACCGCGGCCTCGGCGATCTCTACGCCAACGCCTCCGCCCTGGTGTTTCCGAGCGCCGGCGAGGGCTGGGGCATCCCGGTGCTGGAGAGCTTGGCGCTGGGCACGCCGGTGATCGCCTCGAACGTCACGGCCATTCCCGAATCGGGCGGCGACGCGGCGAGCTACTTCGACCTCGAGGCGCCCGACCGGGTCGAGCGTCTCGCCGCCCTGATGCAGGCGGCGGTGGAAGGCCGCCTGCCCTTCGATGCGGCCCGTGCCCGCGCCCATGTCGCCCGGCACGACTGGGACGGCCCGGCCACCGCCTTCGTCGACGCGATGCGTCGCGCCTTCCCGGCCCGCGACACCGCGGCGGAGGCGCTGCGCGGGCTGGTGAAATCGCACTGAGCGGATCGGTCGGGCGTGCGGCGCATCGGCGAAGCCCGGATCCGCCATCCCGCAGGGACCGACCGGATCCGGTCCGGCCGGGGTTGGGCGCGATCGGGCGCCGCCGGCGTCACGCCCGGTGGAACGTCCAGCCGAATTCCGACAGCAGGAGACGTGCGGCGATGCCGTCGTCGGCGAATCGCAGGCGCCCGCGGCCGGCCGGGACGAGGGCGGGGTCGCGGTCCGGCGCGACGCTGCGGTCCGTCGCCTCGCCGGCGCGTTCGAGGGCGATCGCTAGGGCCGCACGCGGAAACGTGCCGTCCGGATCGATCGGCGTGCGGGCGGCGGCGCGGCGCAGGGGCGGTGCGTCGGATGCGACCTCGGGTCCGACGATGGCGCGGGCGGCCGTACGCAGGTGCGGCAAGCCCATCACGTCGTCGCCCGCCGTGCGTGCGGCCGTCCAGGCCTCGGCCACGAGGCGGTCGGCGAAGCCGGGGAGGCCCCGGCACAGCGTCGCCGCCGCGCTTCGGCCGATCCTCGAGATCGCCGCCGCGTGCCGGGCGACCGCCGCATCCACCGATGCGGCGGTCTCCGATTCGGTCAGCAGCGGGATCGCGACCGCCTGCGCCCCGGACACACCCTGCGGTGCGCCCGCGATCAGCCAGCCGAGCTGCGGAACCTCGGCCGCAAGATGCGCGAGGGCCCGGAGGAATCCGGGCTCCGCGACCGCCCCGACATCGGTGAGGACGATGACGGCGGTGCCGGATGTCTCAATGTTGGCAAGGCCTTCGGCAAGGATATCCGTTAGGCGCGCGAAGGTGGTCTCCGGCGTGCACCGGAGGCCGAGCACGTGCATCTGACGGGCCAGCTTGTCGGCGACGGCGGCCGCGATCGCCGTGCTGCCGCTGCCCTCCGGACCGGACAGGCAGATCGGCGTCCGCCGTTCGGCCACCAGGACCCGCACCCGCCAGACGAGCGTGTCACGGCCGACGAGGCCCGGCGATCGGACGGTCTCGGTGCCGCGCTGGCGAATCGAACCGGAGCGGTTCGGCGGGAAAGACTCTCGGACTGTCGCGAGCATCGTGGTGCGCCCCGGTTCGGCCCGCCCGCGGCGGTCTGCAACCAGAATGTCGCGACAGGATGAAGGCCGGCTTAACTCAGGGTTGTAACGTCTCGGATCGACCGGTCCGGCGCGCCGGCCTTCGCGGGGAGATGCGGAATCAGGCCGGCATCGCGGTCAGCCATTTCAGCGCGACGAGGGTGCCGGTCACGGTCAGCGCGCCGCCGATCCGCGTCGCGATCTGGGCGAACGGCATCAGCGCCATGCGATTGGCCGCCGTGAGGATCGCCACGTCGCCGGTGCCGCCCTGGCCCGAATGGCAGGCATTCACGATCGCGGTCTCGATCGGGTACATCCCGAGCCATCGTCCGACGACGAAGCCGGTGCCCATCAGCGTGATGACGGTGGCGATGATGGTGATCAGGTTGGTGAAGGTGAACGCCGCCATCAGCTTGTCCCAGGGCGTCAGCGCGACGCCGATGGCGAAGAGCAGCGGATAGGTCATGCCGGTCTGCACGAACTTGTAGACCACGAAGCCGCCGGCCTGGAGGTGGGGCGAGACCGCGCTGGAGAGTTTGGCCAGAACCGCGAGGAAGAGCATCGCCACCGGCGCCGGCAGGCCGGTGAGGTGATGGGCCATCACCCCGAGGAGATACAGGGTGATCGCGGTGAGCCCCGCCGCGGCGATCGTCGAGACGTCGACCTGGCCGGAATTCGCCTCGGCCTTCGCGGCCGCGTCGCTGGAGGGCATCGCGTCGTGGTCGGGCTGCAGCCGGCCCTCGCCGGTGAGATGGGGCAGGCGCTTGCCGACGTAGTTCAGCGTGCCGGCGAGGATGATCGCGGTGAGGCTGCCGAGCATCACCGGCGGCAGCACCTGGGCGAACACGTCGCCCTGCGGCTGGCCGAGGATCTGCGCGTAACCGATCGAGAGCGGGATCGCGCCCTCGCCGACGCCGCCGGCCATGATCGGCACCACGATGTAGAAGAACGTGTGGTGGGCGCCCAGGCCCAGCATCGTCCCGACGAGCGTGCCGACCGCGCCCGCGACCACCGACCCCACCGCCAGCGGCACGAAGATCTTGAGGAAGCCCTTGATCAGGACGTCCCGGTCCATCCCGAGGATCGAGCCGACGATGATCGCCGCGATATAGATGTAGAGGAAGTTGGTGAACTTCGTGAAGTCGACGATCGCCTTCTCGATCTGCGGCGGGATCAGCTTGTAGTAGACCAGCGCCGAGGGCACGAAGGTCGCGAAGATCGCCCCCGCGCCGATGTTGCGCAGGATCGGAAGGCGCTTGCCGATCTCTGCGCAGGTGAAGCCGCCGAGCACCAGGACCGCGATCATCGTCGGCCCGTCGGGGCGGATCTCGCCCTCATGGGTCAGGATCGCCAGGAGCACCGCGACGATCGCATAGATCGGCAGCGGAATGATCCCGATCTTGGTGTCCACCAGGCGCCACCAGCCGAGCGGCCAGAACCGGCGCGACGGGTCCGAGCCTGGAACAGGCCGATCCGCGAGGGGCGGAGAGAGAGGGCTCGTCACGGGGCGTCCTTCCGTAGATCCGCCGGCCTCTTCGCGGGCCGGTCCGTTCTTGCCGTCAGTCTGTTGGTGCCGCCGCCGCGATCATCCCGCCCTGCCGCGGAACCAGGCCCGGTCGCGCGCGCAGATTTGAGCCGTGTTCATCGGGATGTCGACGGATCCGGGGAGCGCCGGCGGCGTCCATCTCATCCCGAAGCGCCTCGGAACGTCAATGGTCCGCGGACGGGCCGGCGAAGAGACGGCACCGGTTGTCTCGCCCCTGTGACGGCATCGGCCGACCGGACATGAAAAAGGCCCGGCTTGACAGCCGGGCCTCGAAGAAGGGGTCTCGAACTTCGGATGCCTCTCCGCGCGGTCCTCGTGGGAACCGCGCGGGGAAGATACCCGTGCCTTTGCGATTCGGATCAGAAGTCGCGCTGGACGCGGACGCGGACCTGCGAGACGCCGTCCGAGGTCGCGGTGCGCACGAAGCCGCCGGCGTTGATCGCGGCGATGCGGGCGGCCGAGTAGGCAGTCGGGTCCTTATCGACGTCGATCACGCGGCCGTTCTTGACGCCGATCTGGGTGTAGAAGCCTTCCAAGCCGATATCGAGGTCCTTGACCGGCGACCAGATCAGGCTCGCGCCGGCGACGAACTGATAGGTGTCGCGAAGCGCCTGGCTGAGCGTGTAGAACCGGGTGCCGGGCGTGCCGACCGAGTTGTTGCCGCCGAGACCGGTGACGGTGAAGGCGTTGCCCTGCCCGGCGCGGGCGCCGGCGGAGAAGCTCTGCTCGCCGTAGGAGCCGAACACGGCCGAACGCCACTCCGGAGCCCAGTAGTGTAGGTAGGCCGCCGAAGCCGTGAAGCTGTCCGACAGGCTCAGCTGACCCGTGTACGGGTTGACCGTCGCATCGGAGAAGAACTGCGTGAACTTCTGACCCTGGATCGTCGTCGCCGACTGAGCGTAGCAGCCCGAGTACGAGCAGTAACCTGTGTACATCTGCGCGCCGACGCCGTAGGCGCCCTGCAGGTACAGGGTGTCGCCCGGAGCGATGAAGGGCGCGTTGATCTTCAGACCGCCCTGAACGGCGTAGCCGTATTCGCTGCTGGTGTGCGGGATGCTGACGTTGGTGCCGACGCCGGTGCCGGCGCCGTTGGCGACGTTGCCGACGTTGATCTCGTGCACGGCGGCCGAGACCTGTGCCGAACCCCAGGCGGCGTCGTAGCGCAGGGCGCCGACGAAGTCGGGCAGCCGGTTGCGCTCGATGGCGTCGACGAAGCTGTAGCGGGTCGGGACAACGCCGGTGTAGCCGATGAAGACCGGCACCGGCGAGACGGTGAGGCCGAAGTTTGCAACCGAAGCGTTGACCGTGACGCCAGCCGCGTTGACGGTGGGCGAGAAGATCGGCGAGCGACGGAAGGTCGGGTCTTCGACCGAGAGCGTGGCCGAGAAGCCGTTGCCGAACGTCGCCGTGTAGGCGAGCAGGTTGGTCGAGGAAACGTCCGAGCCGCCCGTAGCAGCGGAGAACTCGAAGTCGTGGGCGTAGAAGTCGAAGAACGACGAGGCGCGACCGGCGGTGAAGCCCGCGAACTGCACGAACGCCTTGTCGGTGTTCACATATTGCTGCGCGCGGCCGAACTGGTCGACGCCGAGGGCGGGGAAGGCGTTGCCGATGCGCTGCTGCGTGCCGGAGGTGCCGCCACCGTAGGAGCCGCCGGTGCGGGAGCCGGTCTCGAGGCGGAGGAACGCGCGGAGCGTGCCGTAGCCGGTCTGGGTACGGGCATCGACGTTGATGCGCAGGCGGGTGCTGTAGCCGGCGGAGTCGCCGGTGTTGCCGCCGCTCTGACGGTTATAGGCGGTCTGGTAACCGCCTTCGAAACGGGCGCGGCCCGAGAGGCGGATGCAGGTGTCGGTGCCGGGGATGTAGAAGAAGCCGGCGCCGTAGGCGGTGCAGATGCGGACGTATTCGATCGGGGCGGCCTTCTTGACCGGCAGATCGGCAGCCTGCGCACCGGCGACGGCGGCGAAGCCGGCGGCCGAAGCGAGCAGGGTGCTCTTCAAGAGCGTCATAGATATCTCCAAAAGCTTCGAGACCCGAGGATGGCGTGGTCGCGCGGCCTTCAGCCGATCGCGGCACACCTTATTTTGCGGCCCGCTTTTTGGTGCGGGCTCTTCGGGCTCGCTTTTGCGATGCCCCCAGTGCCCGATCACTGTGTGCGAACCGGTTCATCCGAGCAACGCCGAATCGTCCGCGAAGACCTCGTGCGACGCCGCTGTTGCATCACGGCAACGAATCGATTGGCCTTTAGCCAGCTTGCCGACGGATGTAGCAATTTGCTCCGCGCATCCCGCCGCGGACATCGTCGAAATGCAGATCCCGGCATCAATTCGTATTTGGATTGCGCGCAATGTCGTGCCTTCGGGCGCGTCCGTGCTTCGGATCGCGATGTCGATCGGCGCCGGAGAGTCTCATCGTTGTCGGGCCTTCCCGAGCAGGACGACGAATACGCGCTTTCAGAGGGATAGGCACCAAATCTTTAGGATTCAGCGTTTATTAAGTTAACTTTAGTCTCCAATAACAATTGACGACAACAGTGTAAATTTGCATCTTGGCGATGGAACAGATGGTGTCGCAGGCAATGATTACCTCTCACGATATTCGCGAGACGCTCGGTGGGATCGAATCGCTCTCCGGCGTGGTGGACCGCCTATCGGACGATGACGATCTGTTCGACAAGGGGCTCTGCTCCTTCGGGTCCGTACAATTGATGCTGGCGCTCGAAGAGCGATTCAACATCGAATTTCCCGATCATCTCTTGAACCGCAAATCGTTCGCGACGATCCGGGCGATCCGCAGCACCGTCACGACGATCGTTCAGCCGGTGAGCGCATGAGCACGCTCGCCAAGCGGGTGGCCGCCGACTCCATCCTGGCCGGCCCGACGCTTGCCGAATCGCCCCTCGCCGAATCGCCCCTCGCAGAACCGAGCGTCGCCGAACCGACTCTCGCCGAGCGCACGCGCCGGGTCGCGCAGATCGCGGCGCGTCATGCCGAAGCGGTCGACCGTGAGGGGCGTTTCCCCGCGGAGGCCGTGGCGGCCCTGCGCGCGGAGCGGCTTCTCGGGATCCAGATCCCGGAGGCGTTCGGCGGCGAGGGTGTCGACATCGGCGGCATCGCGGAGATCTGCTTCAGCCTGGGGCAGGCCTGCGCCGCCGCCGGGATGGTGTTCGCGATGCATCAGATCAAGGTCGCGAGCCTCGTGACCCATGGTGGCGAGAGCGCATGGCATCGCATGCTGATGGAGCAGGTGGCGGAGCGGCAGCTGCTCGTCGCCTCGGCGACCACCGAGGGCGGCATCGGCGGCGACCTGCGCAACAGCCTCTGCGCCGTCGAGGCCGAGGGCGACACCTTCGCCTTCCGCAAGGACGCGACCGTGATCTCCTACGGGTCCCATGCCGACGTGATCCTGGCCACGGGGCGGCGCCACCCGGATGCCGCCTCCTCCGACCAGGTGCTCGTCGCGCTGATGGCGGACCAGATCACCCTGGAGCGCACCAGCCGTTGGGATACCCTGGGCATGCGGGGCACCTGCAGCGACGGCTTCCTGCTGGATGCGCGCGACGTGCCGATCGCGCAGATCCTGCCGAAGCCGTTCGCCGAGATCGCGGCCCAGTCGATGCTGGCCTCGTCGCACCTGCTGTGGAGCAGCGTGTGGTTCGGCATCGCGACCTACGCCGTCGATCGCGCCAGGGCCTTCGTCCAGGGCGAGGCCCGCCGCCGGCCGGGCACCGTGCCCCCGGGTGCGCTGAGGCTGGCCGAGGCCACGAGCGCGCTGCAGACGATGAAGGGAACGATCCAGGGCGGCCTGCGCCACTACGCGGATGCGCAAGGGGCGCCCGAGGTGCTCGGCGCGATCGGGTTCGCGGTGATGCTCAACAACGTCAAGGTCACCGCCTCGAGCATGGCCGTCGCCATCGTCCAGCTCGCCCTCGGGATCGTCGGCATCGCCGGGTACAAGAACGGCACCCCGTTCAGCCTCGGCCGCGCGCTCCGCGACGTGCTCTCCGCGCCGCTGATGATCAGCAACGACCGTATTCACAGCAACACCGCCAACCTTCTGCTGGTGCAGAAGGG
>CAZZZJ010000063.1:10409-12101 GCA_964658355.1 Beijerinckiaceae bacterium | reverse complement strand
GCGAACGCTTCGGTCTTGGGCTCGGCCATGTCGTCCTTCGAAAATCCCGCGGTGTCGGCGCTCACGAGCGCTCGCGCGCCGCCGCGGTCAACCCTCGGTCGCCGCTCCTGCACCGAGGATCCCGGCCCAGCGCGCGGCGGCCGCGTCGTCGGCTTCCGCGGACTCGACCCATCCGCCGGTCGTGCCGTCGACCAGGTGCTCGCGCTTCCAGAACGGCGCCCGCGTCTTCAGGTAGTCCATCAGGAAGCTCGCCGCCTCGAAGGCCGCGACGCGATGGCTGGATGCGGTGATCACCAGCACGATGCCGTCGCCTGGCGCCACGCGGCCGTAGCGGTGGATCACCCGAACCGCCTGCAGCGGCCAGCGCGCTTCGGCGGCCGCCGTCACCCGCCCGATCTCGGCCTCGGCCATGCCGGGATAATGCTCGAGCTCCAGCGCCTGCAGGCGCCCGTCCTCGTCGCGGCACAGGCCGGTGAAGGTGACGACCGCCCCGGCGCGCCCGGCGAGCCGCGCGCCCAGCGCATCGATCTCGGCCGCGACGTCGAAGGGCTCGGCCTGGATGCTGACGGATGGCAAGCGGTCGGATGGCAGGGAAGCAGAGGGCATTGGCTTCTCGTCGCGGCGGCGCGGGATGACGGCGGCGTGCCGACGAAACACGGTAGCGCCTGACTCGGCCATCACCTGCGCCTATATGGCATATCGGCTCGTCGCCAGGAGGACGAACCGCGCTGCGCCGAAGGACGATTCCGTGACTCCCGAACTGATCCTGCCCTACGACGGCGTCCTGCCGGAATTCGCCAGCCGCCCCGTCTGGTGCGGACGCGGCAGCACGGCGATCGGTGCCGTCCGCCTGGGCAGCCAGGCCTGGATCGGCGACGACGGCGTAATCCGCGCGGACGGACAGCCGGTCACCCTCGGCGACCGGTTCTGGCTCGGCCATCGCTCCACCGTCCACATCGCGACCTTCACGCACGGCACCGTCGCGGGCGACCGGGTCACGGTCGGGCGCAACAGCGTGGTCCATGCCTGCACGGTCGGCTCCGACGTCGTGATCGAGGACGACGTGGTCATCCTCGACGGCGCGAGCATCGGCGACGGCGTGGTGATCGAGGCCGGCGCGACGGTCTTCCCGCGGGCTCAGCTTGCCGGCGGTTTCGTCTATGCCGGCAGCCCGGCCAAGCCCCAGCGGCCGATCGGACAGGCGGAGATCGACGAGCGCGCCGAGCGCCTGCGAGAAGCCGCGGGCGATCCGGCAGCCTTCGTCGCCGGCGACCCGCCCGAGGTGGACGACACGGTCTACGTCGCCAGCACGGCCCGCATCCGTGGTCGCGTCAGCCTCGGGGCCGGATCGAGCGTGCTGTTCTCGTGCGACCTTCACGCCGAAGTCGGGCCGATCGTCGTCGGTGCCGACACCAACATCCAGGACAACACCGTCATTCGCACGCGCGGGGAAGGCGTGATCATCGGGCGGGACACCACGATCGGCCACAACGTCCGCATCGGCGACAGCCGCATCGGCGCGCGCTCGCTCATCGGCATCGGCGCGACGGTGGCGCCGGGGACGGTGATCGCCGACGACGTCATGCTGGCGGCGGGCTCTACCACCGATCCCGGCCAGCTGCTCGAAGGCGGCTACCTCTGGGGCGGCCGACCGGCCCGCATCCTCGGCCCGCTCGACGCCGACAAGCGCAC
>CAZZZJ010000063.1:8242-10309 GCA_964658355.1 Beijerinckiaceae bacterium | reverse complement strand
AGCTTGTCGGGAAGCACCGTGTATTTCGCACCGTCGGCGGCATCGTTGGCGATCAGGCCGTAGAGCAGGATGTCGTCGGTGGCGAAGGCGTCGGCCCGGCCGTCCTTGACCATGGCGTAGGATTCCGCGTGGTCTTTGCCGGTGAGGATCTCCGCCTGGAGCTTGAGCTTGGCGAGGATGTCGCGCACGGCCGCCTCGTTGGTGGTGCCCGCGGTGACGACGACCTTCTTGCCCCCGAGGTCGCGGTAGGAGGCGATCGGCGAGCTGCGCGGAACGAGGAGCTTGGTCGCGCTGATGAACGTCACGGGCGAGAACGCCACCATGCGCCGACGCTCGGCGTTGGCGGTCGTCGAGCCGCATTCGAGGTCGACCTTCCCGCCGGACACGGCCGCGAACCGCGTCTCGGAGGTCACCGGTTCGTAACGGACCTTCAGGTCGGTCCGTCCGGTCTCGCGGCCGATCTCGTCGACGATCTCGCCGCAGATGTCGATCGCGTAGCCGATCGGACGAGGGCTGCCGTCGGCCTGCCTGCCCTCGACGAAGGAGAACGGCACCGAGCTGGTGCGGTAGCCGATCACCACCTCGCCCTTCGCGGCGATGGTCTTCAGGGAGCCGGTGAGCACGTCGACCGCGTTCGCCGGGGCCGGGATCGCCAGCAGCCACGCCGCCAGCGCCGCCATCACCTTGCCTGACGCCATCGCGATACTCCTGAAACAGCGCGCCGAGCCTGGACTGGATCGGGACCGGCCGACCGCCGGCCCCGAATCGGACGGTCTGCCTACTCGGCGGCCGCGACGGCGCCGACATGGTCGAGGCGTTGGTCGCTCGTGCTCAGCTGCCCCTCCCACTTGGCGACCGCGACGGTGGCGATGCTGTTGCCGAGCACGTTCGTCGCCGAGCGGCCCATGTCGAGGAACTGGTCGATGCCGATGATCAGCAGCAGCCCGGCCTCGGGGATGTTGAACTGCGTCAGCGTCGCGGAGATCACGACGAGCGAGGCGCGCGGCACGCCGGCCATGCCCTTAGAGGTCACCATCAGCAGGAACAGCATCGTGAGCTGCTGACCCCAGGTGAGGGGAATGTTGTACGCCTGCGCAATGAACATCACCGCGAAGGTGCAGTACATCATCGAGCCGTCGAGATTGAACGAGTAGCCCATCGGCAGCACGAACGAGGTGATGCGGTTGGGCACGCCGAACTGCTCGAGGTTGGTCAGCATCTTCGGGTAGGCCGCCTCGCTCGACGCGGTCGAGAAGGCGAGCACGAAGGGCTCCTTGATCAGGTTGAACAGGCGCTTGATCCCCGCTCCACCGAGCAGCAGGAAGCCGACGCCCATCAGCGCGCCCCAGAGGACCCCGAGCCCGATGTAGAACTCCACCAGGAACTTGCCGTAGGTGACCAGCACGCCGATGCCCTGCGTGGTGATGGTCGCCGCGATCGCCGCGAAGACCGCGACGGGGGCGAACAGCATCACGTAGCCGGTGACCTTGAGCATCACGTCTGCCAAGCCCTCGATGCCCTTGGCCAGGAATTGGCCCTTCTCGCCGAGCGCGGCGAGCGCGACACCGAAGAAGATCGAGAACACCACGATCTGAAGGATCTCGTTGTTGGCCATCGCCTCGACCGCGCTCTTGGGCACGAGGTGGGTCACGAACTCCTTCAGCGAGAGCGATGCGGCCTTCAGGCCGGTGCCGGCGCCGACGTCGGGCAGCGGCAGATTCAGGTTGTGGCCGGGCTGCATGATATTGACGAGCACGAGGCCGAGCATCAGCGAACAGAACGAGGCGCCGACGAACCACAGGAGCGCCTTGCCGCCGACGCGACCGACGCTGGCGGTGTCGCCGAGATGCGCGATGCCGACGACGAGCGTGGAGAAAACGAGCGGCGCGATGATCATTTTGATCAGCCGCAGAAAGATGTCGCTGATCAACGCGATGTAGCCGGCGATCTCCTTCGAGGTCTGCGGATCGGGCCAGGTGATACTACAGAGGTAACCGACCACGATGCCGAGGAGCATGCCGACGAAGATCATGGTGGTCAGCCGCGAACCTGTCATCGGGAACTCCT
>CAZZZJ010000063.1:0-8142 GCA_964658355.1 Beijerinckiaceae bacterium | reverse complement strand
GGAGAGACGGATACGCGATGGATGTCTTCGTACAGCAGTTGATCAACGGGCTGACGCTCGGGTCGATCTACGGCCTGATCGCGATCGGCTACACGATGGTGTTCGGCATCATCGGCATGGTCAACTTCGCCCACGGCGACGTCTTCATGGTGTCGAGCTTCATCGCTCTGATCGGCTTCCTGATCCTTACCGCATGGCTCGGCATCTCGTCGATCGCGCTCGCGTTCCTGATCGTGCTCGTGGTCTCGATGGTGCTCACCGCGCTCTGGGGCTGGGCGATCGAGCGCGTGGCCTACCGGCCGCTGCGCGGCTCGTTCCGGTTGGCGCCGCTGATCTCGGCGATCGGCGTGTCGATCTTCCTCTCGAACTTCGTCCAGGTCGCTCAGGGCGCCCGCAACAAGCCGCTGCCGCCGATGCTGTCGGGCGGGATCACCCTGTTCGAGCGCGACGGCTTCCAGGTGTTCTTGTCCTACAAGCAATGCCTGATCATGGCGGTGACGGCCGTGCTGCTCACGGGGTTCTGGTACCTCGTCCAACGCACGCCCTTCGGCCGGGCGCAGCGCGCCTGCGAGCAGGACCGCAAGATGGCGGCGCTGCTCGGCATCGACGTCGACCGCACGATCTCGCTGACCTTCGTGCTCGGCGCCGCGCTCGCCGCCGTCGCGGGGGTCCTCTACCTGATGTATTACGGCGTCGTCTCGTTCTCCGACGGCTTCGTGCCGGGCGTGAAGGCCTTCACCGCGGCCGTCCTCGGCGGGATCGGCTCGCTGCCCGGGGCGGTGCTCGGCGGCCTGATCATCGGGCTGATCGAGACGTTCTGGTCGGCCTATTTCTCGATCGAGTACAAGGACGTCGCCGCCTTCTCGATCCTCGCCGTGGTGCTCATCTTCATGCCGTCGGGGATCCTCGGCCGCGCCGAGGTCGAGAAGGTCTGATGGCCGCTGCCGCCCGCCGGCCCGACGGCCTCCCCGGCGTCCTCAAGGATGCCGCGATCTACGCGCTCGGGACCTTCGGGCTCTGCGTTCCGCTCGTGAGCTTCAAGACCGATGCCGGCCCGACCGGCGGCCTCGAACTGACCCCGCGCTGGGGCCTCGTGGCCGCCCTCTGCGCCGCGATCTTCGTCTTGCGGCTCGCCCAGCGCCTCGTCCTCATGCGCCGCGACGCCCGCCGCGCGGCCACGCCGTCGCCGTCGCAGGCGACGGAGGCCGTCGGCGCCACCCCGAATGCCGGCCAGCGCGTCTCGACGTTCGGGTTGTGGCTGTTCATCGGCCTCGCGTTGACGCTGCCGATCGTGGCGACATTGGTGAGCGGAAGCCTCGGCGAAGGACGCTACTGGATCGACCTCGGCATCCTGATCCTCACCTACGTGATGCTCGGCTGGGGCCTGAACATCGTCGTCGGCCTCGCCGGCCTGCTCGATCTCGGCTACGTCGCCTTCTACGCGGTCGGCGCCTATTCCTACGCGCTGTTGTCGACCACCTTCGGCCTGTCGTTCTGGGTCTGCCTGCCGCTTGCCGGCTTGTTCGCAGCCTTGTGGGGCATGCTGCTGGGCTTCCCCGTGCTGCGGCTGCGCGGCGACTACCTCGCCATCGTCACGCTGGCGTTCGGCGAGATCATCCGCCTCGTGCTGATCAACTGGGTCGACGTGACGGGCGGCGGGGCGGGCATCTCCTCGATCCCGCGGGCGACCTTCTTCGGGATCCCTTTCACGGCTGGCGATGACGGGTTCGCGGCCCGGTTCGGGCTGACCTTCGACTCGATGCACCGCGTCGTGTTCCTGTATTACCTGATCCTGGCGCTGGCCCTGATCACCAATTTCGTCACGCTGCGTCTCCGGCGCCTGCCGATCGGGCGCGCCTGGGAGGCCCTGCGCGAAGACGAGATCGCGTGCCGGTCGCTCGGCATCAACACCACGACGACGAAGCTCACGGCCTTCGCGCTCGGAGCGGCCTTCGGCGGCGTCGCCGGATCGTTCTTCGCCGTGCGGCAGGGCTTCATCAGCCCGGAGAGCTTCAACTTCCTCGAGAGCGCGATCATCCTGGCGATCGTCGTGCTCGGCGGCATGGGCAGTCAGGTCGGCGTCGCCATCGCGGCGGTGGCGATGGTCGGCGGCCCGGAGATGCTGCGCAACCTCGGCTTCCTGAGGTCGGTGTTCGGCCAGGGCTTCGATCCCAACGAGTATCGTCTGCTGCTGTTCGGGCTGGCGATGGTGGCGATGATGGTCTGGCGCCCGCGCGGCCTCATCTCGGAGCGGACGCCCTCGGTGGCGCTCGGCGAACGCCGCGCGATCTCCGGCGCCCATGTCAGCGAGGGGCACGGCTGATGGCCCCGCCGATCCCGCCCCAGGCCGACGCCGTGCTCACCGTCGACCACCTCACCATGCGCTTCGGCGGCCTCACCGCCGTGGGCGACCTGTCGTTTGAGGCCCGTCGTGGCGACATCACCGCGCTGATCGGCCCGAACGGCGCGGGCAAGACAACGGTGTTCAACTGCATCACCGGCTTCTACAAGCCGACGGAGGGCATGCTGACCCTGGCCCATGCCGATGGCTCCAGGCATCTGCTCGAACGCCTGCCGAATCATGCGGTGAACCGGATCGGCCGGGTGGCGCGCACCTTCCAGAACATCCGCCTGTTCCAGGGCATGACGGTGCTGGAGAACCTTCTCGTCGCCCAGCACGCGCCGCTGATGCGGGCCTCGGGCATGACCGTGCTCGGGTTGCTCGGGCTTCCTGTCTATCGCCGGGCGGAAGCCGCGGCGATCGAGCGGGCCAAGGACTGGCTCGGCCGGATCGACCTGATCGACCGCGCCGACGATCCAGCCGGCGACCTGCCCTACGGCGCCCAGCGCCGCCTGGAAATCGCGCGGGCGATGTGCACCGATCCGGTGCTGCTGTGCCTGGACGAGCCGGCCGCGGGCCTCAATCCGCGCGAATCGAGCGAATTGAACGCGCTGCTGCGCCACATCCGCGACGCGCACGACACCTCGGTGCTGCTGATCGAGCACGACATGTCGGTGGTGATGGAGATCTCAGACCACGTGGTCGTGCTCGATTACGGCGTGAAGATCGCAGACGGCACGCCCGGCGAGGTCCGGGCCGACCCGCGGGTGATCGCCGCCTATCTCGGCGTCGAGGACGAGGAGGTCGAGGCCGTCGAGGCGGAGGTCGGTCTCACCGTGACCCATCTGGAGGTGGAGGCTTGAGCGTCGCCGGCATCAACGTGCTCGTGGAGGAGACCCGGGCGCTCGCGGCCGGGAAGGCTCCGGCCAAGACCCTGCTCGCGGTGCGCGGCGTCTCGACCTACTACGGCAGCGTCGCGGCGTTGCGCGGCGTCGACCTCGACGTGACCGAGGGCGAGATCGTCACCCTGATCGGCGCCAACGGCGCCGGCAAGTCGACCCTGATGATGACGATCTTCGGGGCGCCCCAGGCCCGCGAGGGCACGATCACCTACGACGGCCGCGACATCACCCGCCTGCCGACGCACGAGATCGCGCGGCTCGCCATCGCGCAGTCGCCGGAAGGGCGCCGCGTGTTCCCGCGCATGAGCGTCCACGAGAATCTGCAGATGGGCGCCGCGCTCCATGGCGGGCAGTACTTCGCGCAGGACCTGGAGCGGGTCTGCGTCCTGTTCCCGCGGCTCAAGGAGCGCCTGACCCAGCGCGCCGGCACGATGTCGGGCGGCGAGCAGCAGATGCTCGCCATCGCCCGCGCCCTGATGAGCCGGCCCCGCCTGCTCCTCCTCGACGAGCCCTCCCTCGGCCTCGCGCCGCTGGTGGTGAAGGGCATCTTCGACGCGGTGCGCGACCTGAACCGGCGCGACGGCATGACGATCTTCCTCGTCGAGCAGAACGCCTATCACGCGCTGAAGCTGGCGCATCGCGGCTACGTGCTGGTCAACGGACGGATCACCATGAGCGGCACCGGCCGGGCGCTGCTCGCCGACCCGGCGATCAAGGCCGCTTATCTCGAGGGCGGCCACGGCGCGCCGGCGGAGGCGTGAGGCGATGCAGGGACTGATCTACGAAGAGGAATCGATCGGCCTCTTTCTCCTCGTCACCGTCGTCATGGGCGGCTGGGCCGGGTGGATGGCAGCACGCGGGCTCGCCAAGGCGTGGCGCCCGTTCTGGCAGATCGTGCCCGCCCTGCTCGCGGTGGCGGCCGCGGTCCGCTTCATCCACTTCGCACTATTCGACGGCACGCTTTTGTCAGCGCATTACTATGCGGTCGACGCCATCGTCGTCATGATCGTCGGGCTGGCGGGCTACCGCTGGACGCGGACGCGGCAGATGACGACGCAGTATCGCTGGCTCTACGAACGGACCTCTCCGCTCACGTGGCGGACCCGCGAGACGGCGGCGGCAGAGCCTTGATCGCCACCGGCGCAGGCGGCGTGCCCGGAGCACGATTCTTGCGCGGCGGGACTCGGATTTCGGACCACAACGAAGGGGATTTGTGATGAGAGCGACACTTCTGGCGGGCCTCGCGCTCGGTGCCATGCTCGCGGCGGCCCAGGCCGCCGAGGTCAAGCTCGGCATCGCCGCTCCGATCACGGGCAACAGCGCGGCGATCGGCACGCAACTCAAGAACGGTGCGAGCCAGGCCGTCGAGGACCTGAACAAGTCCGGCGCCGTGAAGGGAACGACGTTCTCGGTCTCGGTCGGCGACGACGCCTCCGATCCGAAGCAGGGCGTCTCGGTCGCCAACAAGTTCGCCTCCGACGGGGTGAAGATGGTCGTCGGCGACTACAATTCCGGCGTCTCGATTCCCGCTTCCGACGTCTACCAGGATGCCGGCATCATCCAGGTGACGCCCGCCTCGACGGCGGTGAAGTTCACGGAACGAGGCCTCTGGAACGTCTTCCGCACCTGCGGCCGCGACGACCAGCAGGGCGCGGTGGCGGGCGACTACCTCGCCACGCACTTCAAGGGCAAGAAGATCGCGTTCGTCCACGACAAGACGCCCTACGGCAAGGGTCTGGCCGACGAGACCCTGAAGGCGCTGAAGGCCAAGGGCGGCAAAGACGCGATCTACGAAGGCATCAACCCGGGCGAGAAGGACTATTCGGCCCTCGTTTCGAAGCTGAAATCCGCCAAGATCGATGTCGTCTACTTCGGCGGCTACTATACGGAAGCCGGCCTGATCCTGCGCCAGATGAGCGACCAGGGCCTGAAGGCTCCTCTGATGGGCGGCGACGGCCTCGTCGACAAGGAACTCGTGGCGATCGCCGGGCCCGCGGCGGAAGGCACGCTGACGACCTTCCCGCCGGATGCCCGCAAGAATCCCAGCGCCAAGGACGCCCTCGCCGGCTTCAAGGCCAAGGGGATCGATCCGGAGGGCTACACCCTGTACTCGTATGCGGCGGTCCAGGTCCTGGCGAAGGCCATGAGCGAGACAGGCTCGAGCGACGGCAAAAAGCTCGCGGACTGGCTGCATCAGGGCAAGCCGGTCGAGACCGTCGTCGGGCCGATCTCCTTCGACAAGAAGGGCGACATCACCAAGCCCGACTACGTCATGTACCAGTGGAAGAAGAACGCGGCCGGCAACATCGACTACGCCGGCAACGAACTGACCAAGTAGCGCTTCGCGATCCTCCGCCGACAGAGCCGTCCCGCACCCCGCGGGGCGGCTCTGTCGTGCCTCGTGCGCGATACAGATTGGCGGCTTTCCAGGCATAATCGTCGCCGATCCTCGGAATCCCGGTGCGTCCGCTCAGGAAACGTGCACACTGCATTCCGCATGGGCGAAAAGCTCGGCTCCGACGATCGGATCGACAACTGGGTGGACTCTGTGAACGCCGACGCGCGACGGCCCCTCTCCGTGCGGGCACACCGCTCATCGCCGGACGCCGTCCGGGCCGCGCGTCGCCTGCCCGCACCGCGGTTCCGACGCTTGAGACGGTTGTCCCCATCATATCGGCCAAGCTTGCTTCGCGCGGCCGCTTTCCGGCACCATCATTGCAGAGACGCGACCAGCGCCGGCCGCCCTCTGTGCGTCCGCCACACGCCGCCATGTCCGTGCGGCTCGTTTCGGGAGTTCCGTTTTGACGCAATCCACCCTTGATCGCCGCGGGATCGTTGTCGGCCTCGCCCTCGGCGCGGCCCTCTTCGCCGGAAGCGCCCAGGCCGAAGAGCTCACGGGCACGCTGAAGAAGGTGAAGGAAACCAACGCCCTCACCATCGGCTATCGCGATTCCTCGGTGCCGTTCTCCTATCTCGATGGCGACCAGAAGCCCGTCGGCTACGCGATGGACATCTGCCTGAAGATCGCCGAGGCGGTGAAGAAGGAGCTCAAGCTCCCCGGCATGGAAGTCAAGCTCAACCCGGTCACCTCCGCAACCCGCATCCCGCTGATCGCGAACGGCACGATCGATCTCGAGTGCGGCTCGACGACGAACAACGCCGATCGCCAGAAGCAGGCCTCGTTCACCAACACCCACTTCCTGACGGCGACGCGCTTCGTCTCGAAGAAGGACGCGAAGTTGCACACGATCGAAGACCTCAAGGGCAAGACCGTCGTCTCGACCTCGGGCACGACCAACATCAAGCAGATCAACGAGGCCAACACCGCCAAGGGCCTCGGCCTGACCATCCTGCCGGCCAAGGACCATGCCGAGGCGTTCCTGATGGTCGAGACCGGCCGCGCGGTCGCCTTCGTGATGGACGACGTGCTGCTCGCCTCGCTGGTCGCCGGCTCCAAGACCCCCGACGCCTACGAGATCTCGACCGAGGCCCTGTCGAAACCCGAGCCCTACGGCATCATGCTGCGCAAGGACGACGCCCCGTTCAAGGCAGTGGCGGATGCGGCGACCAAGGCGCTCTACGAGAGCGCCGAGGGCAAGGCGCTCTACACCAAGTGGTTCGAGAAGCCGATCCCGCCGCGCAACATCAACCTGAAGCTTCCGATGAGCGAGGCGATGGTCAAGCAGTTCAAGAGCCCGAGCGACAGCGCCGATCCGGCCGCCTACTAGTCTGGACCTGCGCATCCCGGGCGGCGAGGCTGCCCGGGATGCGCGCGATCGACCGAACGAACGAGAAACGGTGAAGCGCGGGCGATGAACTACAACTGGAACTGGGGCATCTTCTTCGAACAATCGCCCGAAGGCACCGGCACCTATGCCGCCATGCTGCTCTCGGGGCTCGTCTGGACGATCGCGACCGCGCTCTGCTCCTGGATCATCGCCTTCTTCCTCGGATCGCTGATCGGCGTGATGCGGACGCTCCCCTCGAAGACCGCCAACGCCGTCGGCACGGCGTACGTCGAGCTGTTCCGCAACATTCCGCTGCTGGTGCAGATGTTCCTCTGGTACTTCGTCCTGCCGGAGGTGCTGCCCCAGGCGTGGGGCAATGCGTTGAAGCAGCTTCCCGATGCACCCTTCTACACCGGCGTGATCTGCCTCGGCTTCTTCACAGCCTCCCGCGTCGCCGAGCAGGTCCGGGCCGGCATCCAGTCGCTTCCGCGGGGACAGCGCCTCGCCGGCACGGCGATGGGCTTCACCGTCTACCAGACCTACCGCTACGTGCTGTTGCCGAACGCCTACAGGGTCATCCTGCCGCCGATGACCTCGGAATTCCTGAACAACCTCAAAAACACCTCCGTCGCCCTGACGATCGGTCTGCTCGAACTCACCGCCCGCGCGCGCTCGATGCAGGAATTCTCATTCCAGGTGTTCGAGGCCTTCACGGCGGCGACGGTCCTCTACGTCCTCATCAACCTCGTCGTCATCCTGCTCGCGTCCCTCCTGGAGCGCAGCGTGGCGATTCCCGGACAGCGCTGATGTTCTCGAACTTCGATTTCGGCGTCGTCTTCGGCTCGCTGCCCTACCTGTTCGGGCAGGGCATGGTCTTCACCGTCACGCTCACCGCCCTCGCGGCGGGGATGGGCGTGGTGCTCGGCACGCTGCTGGCGATGGCGCGCCTCTCGGGCGTTCCCGGCCTCAAGCATGTGGCGAAGGTCTACGTCGAGCTGATGCGCTCGCTGCCGCTCGTGCTGGTGATCTTCTGGTTCTACTTCCTCGTCCCGTATATCGGCGCCTACATCACCGGCGCCTCGCGCCCGATCCAGGTCGGCGCCTTCTCCTCCGCGCTGATCACGTTCACGCTGTTCGAGGCGGCCTACTTCTCCGAGATCATGCGCGCGGG
>CAZZZJ010000062.1:0-12144 GCA_964658355.1 Beijerinckiaceae bacterium | reverse complement strand
CGACGGGGGGGCCGGAAACGACGTGCTCGTCGGCGGCACGGGAGACGACGTACTGGTCGGCGGGGCCGGGGACGACTGCCTCGACGGGGGCGAGGGGAACGACGTGCTGGTCGGCGGCGCGGGCAAGGACGATCTGGACGGCGGGGACGGCGTCAACACCATCGATGGCGGAGCCGGCGACGACGTCATTCACCTGACCTTGTCGACCGGCCTCGATACGATCAGCGGCGGCGACGGCGAGGATACCATCGACCTCGGACAGGTCGCCGGGAACGTGACGATCGACCTCGCCGCGGGGGTCGTCACGATCGACGACCAGGTGCGGGCGACGATCGTCGGCGTCGAGGATGCCAAGGGCGGGAGCGGGTCCAACGTCATGGTCGCCAGCAACGCGGTGAATGTCCTCTCGGGCGGCCAGGGGACGAGCGTCTTCGTCTTCCCGACCCTCGGGACGCTGACGAACGACGGCCAGGGGCACGACACCATCTCGGACTTCAAGGTGGGGGACAGGATTGATCTGTCCCATCTCACCGAGGGTGAAGACTCGCCGTCCGCCGTGATCCTGTATCTCGCCGGTCTCTCGACCGAGACGGACACGGCCGTGGCCGGATCGGTCAGCTTCCACTACGCGACCGACGAGCACGGCAACGTCGAGACCCTGGTAGACGGCTACCTCGACCGGGGCGGGGAGCCCGCCTTCGAACTCGCTCTCGACGGGCGGCACCACCTCACGGCGGGCGACTTTATCTTCGCCGTGCGCGCCGCGCCGCTCATGATCCTCTCTGCCGACCATCACGAGACCTGACGGAGGACCCGATCCATGGGGACGAAGACTCACGCGGAACAGGCCGGCGAACCCCGGGGGCTGGGCGCCCGGATCGTTGTGGCGGGGGTGATGGCCGCGGCACTGGTCGGCGGCTGCGGCGCGTGGGCCTACCACGCGCCCCTGGGGGGCGCCATCATCGCCCAGGGCAAGGTGGCGGTGAAATCGCAGATCCAGCTCATCCAGCACCGAGACGGAGGGATCGTCTCGGAGATCCTCATGGCGAATGGCGACTACGTCCATGCCGGGGACGTGCTCATCCGACTGGACGAGACGCAGACCAGGGCCGAGTTGGGCATCCTGCGGACGCAGTTGATCGAGGCCCTCGGCCGGAAGGCCCGGCTGATCGCCGAGCGCGACGACGCGCGCAAGATCGACTTCGACCGGGAGGTACTCGACTCCTCCAACAGCGCCTCGGTCCGGTCCGGGGAGATCCGGCTCTTCGACGAGAACCGGTCGGTGCGGGAGGCGCGGCGGGAGCAGATGGTCTCGCAGATCGAGCAGCTTAACGAGCAGATCAGGGCCCTCACCGCGCAGCAGACCGCCAACGGCTCTGAGCGCACCATCGTCAAGGAGGAGCTTGCCCGCCTCGGCATGCTGTATTCGAAGAATCTCATCGAGATCACGAAGTACAAGGCCTCGGAGCGCGATCTCGTGAAGGCCGAGGGCGTGAGTGGCGAGCTGTCCGCCAACATCGCCCGCGTGAAGGGACAGATCAGCGAGACGAAGATCAAGATCATCGAGTTGGACCAGCAGGTCCGGACAGATTCCCAGCGGGAGCTGCGCGACATCGAGGGCAAGGTCGGAGAGCTGAGGGAGCGCCTCATTGCGGCGCAGGACCGCCTGTCCCGCGCATCGCTCACGGCCCCCTGCAACGGACATGTGAACGACCTCGCCGTCCACACGGTAAACGGCGTTGTGTCCCCCAAGGAGACCCTGATGTCGATCGTGCCAAACGAGGCGCAACTCGTCGTCGAAGCGCGCCTCTCGCCGAACGACATCGATCAGGCGGCGATCGGCCAGAAAGCGCGGATGCGCTTCACCGCATTCAACCGCAGGACGACGCCCGAGATTATGGGGAAGGTCCTGACCATTGGCGCCTCAACCTCAACCGATGGCGGAAACGGTCAGAACTACTACCTCACGACGATCGCGTTGCAGGATAATGTCCGGATCGTCGCGGACAGGCCGGTCGTCCCCGGCATGCCCGTGGAAGTCTATCTGTCGACCGAGGAGCGGTCGGCCCTCTCATACCTGCTCAAGCCATTCACCGACCAAGTAGCCCGGGCCATGCAAGAGCGGTGAGTGCGGGAGGCAATCACTCCGACGGCCTCAATGCCCCATTTGCGGTTCGCACGCCTGAGCCTTTGTAGGCAAAGGCGGATATTGGGGTGCTCGTCCAGCTTATCGGGGATCGCATCCCGCGCGGTCGTCGCCGCGACCGCTGAGTTGTCCTGAGCGGCCAGGGCCGCACGGATGAAACTCAACGATTGGACTTCGCCGTTGAACTGGGACAAGCAGGAATGCTTGCCCACGGCGAGTTTGAAATAGTCGAAATCTTTTTCTCGAACCAAGCGGAGGCGTACGGTGCAACATTGGCCTCGCCCCATGTTTGCCCCTGTTGAAGGCAAAGCCCGTTCTGGTTCTTGTCCTGTTCAAACCAAATTGCAAAAGCGCTCAGGGTGAGCCCGCTGAAGCTCGTGTGGGGGCGACAGATTTTGCTATCGGTCCGCTCTCGGCCAGCTTCAGTCGTATAGGCGGGGCTCGCTCAACGTCTGCTTTCATACATCTTGGCGGGAAGTCCGAATGACTGGGTCGGGTCAGGTTCAGCCCGTCCGCTGTATGATCGGGCTGGGTCGTGACTGGTCCGTGCGCCATTAGATCAGATCGGGTGAATTTGCGATGGTTCGCTTCTGCTCAGAATGTGACGGAAACGACGACCCAGAGTTGTCACAACGTGCCTCGAACGCGACTGAAGTCCTTCGAGCACCTCGATCGCCCCTTTACAGAGCTTGCGTCGCAGCCCCCTTCGCGCGGCCGATGAACAGGATCCGGCCCGTCGGGCGACCGATGGGAGAGCCCGCCTCGGGTTCCAGCGTGATCTCGAAAAGCTGCCCGTCGCCGATGGCTTCCAGCCGCTCCGGCGGCAGTCGGATCGCTCCACCCGGGGGCAGCACGCCGAGGGAGACCGGACCGCGCGCCTGATCCCACAGGGTCCAGAGCTGCAACGCGCGTCCGCTTCCTGGCCGCACATCAGCCAGCGGCAGGGACCGCACGGTGCCGTTCTGGGCAACTTGGATGAGCCATCCCGGCCCGTTCTCCTGCCCGGAGGCGTCGCGGCTCTGCAGGATCGCGTAGTACCGCGTCGGGCTCTCGGCCGGCGCCGAGACGCGGCTCGGAAGGATCGCCAGAAGGATCGCGGCGGCCGTGGCGAGCGCCGTGGTGGCCCGCCACAGCGCAGGGCTCCGCCACGCCGCCCTCAACATCCCGCCTTGCGGCCGTGTGAGGGCGGGAGCCGTGGTCGGGCCGAGTGCCTGCCGGCGTGTCGAGAGGGCCTGCTCGATCCGCGCCCATTGTGCCGGATCGACATTGGCCTTCCCGAGGGCCGCAGAGGCCGGCAGCAGCCGCTCTTCCCAGACGGCGATGCGGCGGGCCAGATCTGCATCCGAACCGAGGGCCCGCTCGACCTCCGCCGTGGCTGCCGGGTCGAGCAGACCCAGGACGTATTCGCCCGCCAGGACGTCGCGGTCTTCCGGCTGGCTCGGGATCATGACAGGCAATCCTTCAAGACGATGAGGCTGCGACGGACCCATGCCTTCACGGTCCCGAGCGGTGTCCCCAATCGCTCGGCGATCTCGGACTGCGACAGTCCATCGACATAGGCGAGCAGGATCACCGCCCGCCTTTCTGCGCCAAGCTGCGCAAGGCAACCATGGAGGCGTCTCCCGTCCTGAGATGTCGCCAGGATGGCGAACGGATCGGGCGCGTCGTCCGCGATCTCTGTCGCCGCGGCCGCGTCGAGGTCCGTCTCCCGGTCGACGACCCGGATGTGTTTGAGCGCACGGTGTCGCACGATGCTGGTGATCCAGGCACGGCCCGCGCCGCGGCTGCGGTCGAAGGTGCCAGCGCGCTCCCAGATGTCCATCATGGCATCGTGCAAGACGTCGGCCGCAACATCACGCCGCCGCACGATCCTAAGCGCGACGGCGAGCAGAAACCCCGCCTCCTGGTCGTAGAGACGCCGCAGCGACGCCGGATCCCCACGGGCGCAGCCTTCCAACGCGGAGGCGTGATCGAACGGCTCCATGACCCTCCCGGCGATTGGAAGGACCGGCCGCCAGGCCGGTCCCGCAGTGGCGGAGCGATGCTACATCTTGGGCAGAATGGCGATGTCACGGACCTTGCCGGATACGCCGGTGATCTTGGCTGCCATCTCGCCCTTCCCGGTCGCGAGATTCACCTTGTAGAGCGTGTCGCCGGCCATCGCCCAGGCCTGATTACTGCCCTGGCCATCGGACAGGATGTCGAAGGCCACGGCCTCGCCCGACATGCCAAGCATGCCGACGGTGTTCAGGATGCCGTCATTCGGCGGAGCCTGCTTCAGCAGCGCGCCAGCAGCGTCGATGTCGAACAGGGCCGTCTCCTTCGTGCCCTTGAAGGCATTGGTGTAGGCGCCAGCCGTCACCTTCGGGGTCTTGCCCTTCATGCTGTCGGTCTCGGCAAACTTGAGCTGGCCGTCCTTCGTGACCTTGCCGTCATCGACATTCGCGCGAAGGTTGGTGCCGTCCGAACCGATGATGCGCAGGCGGTCGGCGACGGGATTGAAGTCGACCGTTGCCGCGGTGCCGGCGGCCAGCATCGTGTCGAGCTTCGACCTAGCCGTGGCCTTGCCGGACATCGGATCGATCGTGACGACGCTGCCATCCGAGATCACGGCGTAGAGCATGCCGTCGGCCGGCCGCACGTCGATGCCGAGGACGCTGCCGCCGATCCCGGTGATCGTCACCGTCTTCGTGACCGTCTTCGAGGCCGTGTCGACATGCGCCAGCGTGGCATCGCCGACGAGTGCCGCAACGGTCTCGGCAAGCACGGCGGTCCCAAGGCAGGTGCCAGCCAGCAGTGTAACGGCGATGAGGCTCAGTCGCATGGCGTTCTCCATCTGCCGCGAAGGCGGCATTAAGAGCGCTAGCCATGAGCCGGAGGATCGGATGCAGCCGAACTCAGGTATTTTCGCCCACCAGCAACCGTCCGCTTTCGAGAGCCACTCAGGCCGTCGGCTACGACGCGGTTGGGTCGGATGCGGAACGTCCGCTTCGAGGCGAGGGGCTGACTACCGCTACCCACCCAATCCGGTCTTTGACGCTTGTCGCGCTATTGTTGGGCGGTGAACATCTCGAAAAAGGCGTCGCGCTTCCACAGTCCACAGCTACGGCCGCATGCCTACATATCGCTCGTGCCCGTCCTCATAGCGCTTGGCGCCGCCCTCCTGTTCGGTTTCGTGTTCGGCCCCCATTGGTGGGTGCGCCGGGCGATGCATCAACACGCCACGGAGCGGCCGGACTTGCCCGGGACTGGCGGCGAACTCGCCCGCCATCTGCTCGATCTGGCACAGCTGGAGCACGTCCCCGTCGAGATCGCGCCAGCCGACCACTACGATCCGGTCGCGAACGTCGTGCGGCTATCGCCGGAAAACTATGATGGCCGCTCGATCACGGCAGTCGCGGTCGCGGCGCACGAGGTCGCCCACGCGCTCCAGCACGCGGCGGGGGACCGGCTCCTCGCGGCGCGGGTGAAGTTCGCACCGGTCGTGCGGGGCTTCGAGTTCGCCGCGGCCGTAGTGATGATGACTGCGCCAGTGGTGCTAGCCTTCGTCCATTCGCCTGTCCTGCTCGCCTTACAGATGGGTATCGGCATCGCGCTCCTCGGCGTTCGCCTCCTATTCCACTTCCTGACGCTACCCGTCGAACTCGATGCAAGCTTCCGCCGGGCCCTGCCCATCCTGGAAACAGGTCGCTTCCTCGACGCCAGCGACATGCCCGGTGCCCGCACCGTACTGCGCGCCGCCGCCCTAACATACGTGGCCTCGTCACTCGTTGCGCTCGTGAACATTGCGCGCTATCGGCGACTCCTTCCGTTCTAAAACCTCCCAGGCGAGCGTCTGATTCTTCAGCCGCGCTTACTTGGAAGCGCACCATCTCTCTCCGGTCAGACCCAATCCGCTGCTTGGCGCACTTATGGGACGGCAGGGAACTGGGTGCAGCGGCCTGCAGTAGGCCGCTGCGATTTTCTTTAAATGTCAGTCTGCTCGGACATAACCAGCGCGTCGTCTGCCTCGATGCCGAGGTAGCGCACTGTGCTCTCCAGCTTGGTGTGCCCGAGAAGCAGCTGGCAGGCTCGCAGGTTGCCCGTTCGCCGGTAGATGAGCGCGACCTTCGTCCGACGCAGGCTGTGCGTGCCGTACCCTGCTGGGTCGAGCCCAATCAGCGTCACCCATTCATCAACGAGCCGGCCATACTGGCGCGTCGTGAGATGCTCGCCCGGCCGGCTTCGGCTCGGGAACAGCCAGTCCCCGGCACGTAGACCCCGCAGCTTCAGCCAAGCCGCAAGCGTTCGCGGGTCGTCTCGGTCAGTTCGAAGGGTACAGGCCGGCCAGTCTTCTGCTGCACGATGGTGGTACGCAGGCGGACGCCGTCGCCGAGGTGGACGTCGGCCACACGCAGGCGGACGAGGTCGCGGCCGCGGAGTTTGCTGTCGATGGCGGTGTTGAACAGGGCGAGATCGCGAATGCGGCCCTCGTGCTGCAGGCGGGTGCGGATCGCCCAGATGTGCTTGGGCTTAAACGGCGGCTTGGGGCCGACGAGGCGGCCGAGGTTCCAAGGTCGACGGATGGTGTCACTGGTCGAAGGCATGACGAAACTCCGTTTGAGGAGCCATCAGCATCTCACCCCGACCGCGATCCGCCCTCGCCGCAGCTGCGCGCCATGAATTGAAGCCGCGTCGTTGCCTCGGAGCAGGCCTGCCGCCACGAAAGGGCATGCGGTTGGCATCGGCTGCCCTTAGAAGAGCTCCATGCCCAACGCCCTGTTCTCGCCGGCCGTGGCCCGCAACGCCGCCCCTATCGCCGAAGTCCTCAAGCGCGTTCTCCCGCCCAGCGGCCTCGTCCTCGAGATCGCGAGTGGGTCCGGCGAGCACGCGGTCCATTTCGCCCGTGCGCTGCCCGCGCTCGTCTGGCAGCCCAGCGATCCCGATGAAGCCGCCCGTCGCAGCATCGTCGCCCATGCCCGCGCCGCAGGGCTAGCGAACATCCGGTCGCCGCTGGCGATCGATGCGATTCGTCACCCGTGGCCGGTTACCCAGGCTGATGCGGTCGTCGCGATCAACATGATCCACATCGCCCCCTGGGACGCGACCATCGGGCTGATGGCTGGCGCAGAAGCGACGCTCGCGGAAGGTGGTGTGCTCTACCTGTACGGTCCTTTTCGGGAGGGTGGTGCGCACACCGCTCCGAGCAACGCCGCGTTCGACGACAGCCTGCGCGCAAGGAATGCCTCCTGGGCGGTCCGCGATATCGCAGCGGTCGCGGCAGTCGGCCGGACGCACGATCTGCATTTGGCCGAGCGCATCGTGATGCCGGCCAACAATCTCAGTCTGATCTTTCACCGAGGGCGCCGAGGCTCTGCCGTAGACAGGGAGTCCACGCCTTGACCCCCTTGCGCCCGACCGGCGCGGTCGTCGTTGGTGCGTCCGGCGGCATAGGCAAGGCCTTGGTCCACGCGCTCGCCGAGCGTGCGACCTATGCGCCGATCTTCGCGCTGTCCCGGTCGGCGTCATCGGTCCCGCATGGCGTCGAAACCCTCCCGATCGACCTGAGCGATGAGGCAACGGTTGCCGCGGCGGCGGCTAGGGTCGGCGAAGCCGGACCGGTGGGTCTAGTCATCGTCGCCACCGGCCTTCTTCACCGAGCGGGCGTTTCGCCCGAGAAGACGGTCGGAGCGCTCGACCCCACCACGATGGCCACCGTTTTCGCGGTCAACACGATCGGCCCTGCACTCGTTGCCAAGCATTTTGTGCCCCTGCTGGCACGACGGGAGCGATGCGTTTTCGCGGCCTTGTCGGCGCGGGTTGGATCAATCGGCGACAACCGACTTGGCGGCTGGTACGCCTACCGGGCCTCGAAGGCGGCCCTCAACCAGATCCTGCGAACGCTTGCGATCGAGGTCGCCCGCAGCCGACCGGATGCGATCGTCGTGGGCCTGCATCCGGGCACGGTCGCCTCCGGCCTGTCGCGACCCTTCCGGCCGGACCTGACGGCCGAAGGCGTCTTCTCGCCCGAGGAGAGCGCGGCGCATCTCTTGCGCGTGCTGGACGGCCTAGGCGCAAACGACACCGGCGGCGTCTTCGCTTGGGATGGCTCGCAGATCCCCGACTAAGCGCGGGTTCGGCCCGAACGAATGCCCGGGGCGGCGCCATGCGATCGTTCGGAGCTGGGATCGCTTACGAAATGCGCCATGAGCGGAAGTTTGCCGCTTGCCCGGAAGCGGACGTTCCGCTTCCGACCCAACTCAGCCGCCCAGACCGCCGCCAGCGTTCCTCCACAGCGGCCGTTCGTTAGCCCTCCGGCAATTTCGGTCGATGACCAAGATCGGTAGTGCAGCACTTGTCTTACTAGGATTGGCTTACCGCCGCTTGGTGCACTCGTAAGGCAATCTCGTCATGGGCTCAAAAATCGGACGTAGATACGCCTGCTCCCGCTTTCACCGGTGCTGCATTCGGCCTGCCCCCAGCCGCTCCTTCAACCGCAGCAGGCGCCTTTGGCAGGCCGCCCTGTTGCCTCATGCGTTGCTCGGCTGACCCCATGGCCTGCCCAACCGCGTCAGCATCGGCCGCCCAGCGTTGGCTCCATGCTACGGCCACGACCTGCATCTTCGCCTTGGACCAGGGATGCTCACCACGCCACGAAAGGATCTCAGTGGCACCCTTTAACTGAAGGTCAGCAGCCTGGGCTTTGACCTCCTCGTTGAAGGCGTCGAGGTTGTAACTCTGGGTCGAGCCATCGCTCATTCCGCGCTTCTCGTATGCCTCCCGGGATTTCGTATTAGCCAGCACCCTTTCGCTGACGAACCTCTGGATCGCGGCCATGGCTGACAAGTTCGCGCGGCTGCGGTCAGCCGGCATCAGGCTGGTCTGAGGCGCCACGCCGAAGCCGACGACGACCCGCTCTCCGTTCTCGTCCGTGAAGACGCGTGCCCCCATCGTGTAGGCCAGCCAGTCCGAGTTTGCGGCCTTGATCGCGTCGAACTGCTGGCGGACAGGTGCTTGAGGCGTCTCCGGCTGGATTTTAAGAGTCGGATTCCAGATCGTCTCCGCAACACCGGCGAGTTTCGGAGTCCAGATTAAACCGGTGAGCACATGGTACTTGCCGCTATCGTCCCGGCTCGGCCCCTCGCACTGAACAACCGTGAAGGCACCAGAGGCGAACATCTCCGCGCTGCGTTCAATGCTCTGGTTTATCCGCAACTGCTCGGTGGCAATCGCTGCGCGCTTTTGCGTCTCGGTGCCCCCTGACCATTTGGGATCGAACTTCTTGATTTCGGCATCAAGGGCCTTATCCGTGAGGACTAGGGACTTGTCGACGATGGAGAGCTGTTCGACGACCGTCCGCAGGGACGGCGGCGCGTCATCGCCACCGAAGGTCCTGACAGCGGCCGACCGGCTCGAGCGCATCGTCGCGCGCATCGCCTCCGCCAGCGATTTCCGGGCGTTTATCTCGGCATAGCTGAAGGCGGCGTTCCGGCCGACGAGCCAATTGCGAGATCCCACCGGCTCGTCCACCGGAGCCTGCTCGTGGGCGACGTAGACGAAGTATCCGTTCTTCTTCTCGTTCTTGCCGTCCTCGAGCTTCTCCTTCGCCTTCCAGTCAGCCCAGCATTGTTCGACCGATGCCGGCTGCGCGCCGGCCGACGGGTGCGCGCCGCCGTTGAGTGCCGCCGTCGCCTCGGCGTCGCCACCGGGCGCGCTCGTTTGAGCCAGGGCCGAGGCGCTTACACTCAGGCACAGCGCAGCGGTCGCGCCGAAGGAACCAAGACGCTTCGCGTTCATCACACTCTCCCCTGCTCAGCGTCGACCGATGCCCCCAAGGGCACCACCTACAAGGCCCATGAAGGCGCGGGCCGCCTGATCGTTCTGAAGCCGCTGCTGCTCCGCCTGCCGCTGGCCTTCCGTTAGGCGCTCCACTGCCTCGGATGCCTCGCGATGGCCCAGCCCTGCGGCTCGTTTAAACAGCCGGTAAGCCTCTTCCTGGCCCGCCCCCTCGACACGCCCTTTCGAGATCATCGTCGCCAAGCTGACCATGGCGTCGGGATCTCCCAGGTTGGCACCCTGACGGAAGCTCGCGAGGGCGCCCGCCATGTCGTTGCGGCCGACCCGGGTGTCGAGGAGCGCCCAACCGTAATTGTCGTAGGCCGCGCGGTAGTTCTGTCGCATTAGAAGCTGCAGCAGCGGCAAAGCCTTCTTCGGCTCCGAACCCCGGTAGGCCCGAGCCAGCTGGTAGCGGTAGCGGCGCTCCTCCGGGTACTGTCGGGCGGCGATCTCGCAGGCCTCGATGGCTTGGCCACCCGCACCCCTCAGTGTCTCCCAGGCCACTCCGGGCAGGGACTTGGGCCGTTCGAGGTCGTAAGGCCCCGCGGCCGCCTGGTCGCACAGCTCCCCCGCCCGGGCGATCTTGGCTTGCCGCTGCGTCTCGGCCTCCCGCTGGGCGGCCTCCCGTTGCACTCGCTCGACGGTCTCACGCTTCGCCCGCTCGACGCTCTGGCGCCAGTCGCTCACGATCTTACGGTCGACGATCAGCAGCTTGTCGCCGGTTCGCGGGTGGAAGCCGGAATTGTCGAAGAATTCGTAAGTCGAGCCTTCCCGCCAGTACCAAACTCGCGGCTGGCCGGTGACGGGATCGAACCAAGCAACGGTCGTAGGATCGATGGGTTTGGCGGGCCGCTGTTGCCGGGCGGCGCGCTCTTGCTCCTCCTTCCGGACCATCTGCGACTTCGGCACGCAGACGGTGACCTCGGACTTGATCGAGAGAGAGCCGCCCGCTTCCGTGGTCTTCCGGTTTTCCTCCAAGATCTTCACTCGGACAAAGCCTGCGAGGTTCGTCTGCTCCAGCTGCTTGAAGCGCTGCTCGGCGTCGCTGTTCACGATCTCCGCGCGGTTCTCGCGGGACGACTTCACCTCGACACCAACGACTTGGCTGATAGCAAGTTGATTCGTCCGATCTAGAGCCCGCTTTCGTGCTGCGTCCATCTCAGACCAATTGCCGAAATCTTCATCGACACTCACCGGAACTGTATCTTGGCGGGCGCAGTCGCTGTCGTCATAGGCTAGGGCCGGCGTAGCGAGCAGTAGCGTCACGGCAAAGCTTATCGGCACCAGAGCGCTATGAAGCTGCCACGCCGACGTTTTGAGCATAGAGAAGTGCCCGGCCCCTTCGCCAGCCCGTCGTCTGGCTCGGCTGTGCGATCGGCTTTCCGACGCATCAAAGGGCTTAGCAGTCCCCGCCCTGGATCCTACTCTCCCACGCCACATGCCGCGCTTGTTGGGTTCAATTTCGTTCTCTCTTCATTTCCAGATCAGCGTTGCGCCGTCCAGGGAATGGCATCACAAAACCCGAAGTTTGCTCAAAATTGAATTCAGGTAACCTGAACGACGATTGGCGGTCTGCAGACGCTGCGGCACGCCTCGTACCAGATGCGCTCCCTCTACCGCGTCGGGCCTTCAGCGACACCGGCGCGGGGCTGTGAGCGTGCGGGACAACCATGTCTGCTTCAATGCCTGTCCGCTCTGAAGCGGACTGACTAAAATCCACCCGCTGCGGTCGTAGGCTCGGGCTCACTAATTACCCCGCAACCTGACGTTCCCAGCTTCCGCAAGGGGTCATTTGCTACCATCAGGCCGAAATCGAGCTCAGGTCCGATTTTGGGCGGCGCTGTGAGCCAGCTGTCCGACGACGTTGGGCCGTTTGCCGCCCGGTAGCCCAGGCGGGTCCTGTCCCTGACGGGCCGGGGATCGACGCGCCGATCACCATCGCCTGGGTGGACCGAGACCGAATCGCGTCGAGAACCGCGCATCGCCATCCGGCCCCCGCGACGGCCGGGCGGCGGCTGGCCGCCGGACCTCACCGGGTCTGACTTATGAGACTGGATAGCGAACTTGCTGTGCGACTGGGTGTGTCATTGCGTGTGGAAGTGTGTGTCATCTGCACTGACACGCTGCCCGGACGATCCGTGAAGACGGCGGGCCGGCCCGCAAAGCGGCCGAGCGAAGCCGAC
>CAZZZJ010000061.1:0-12270 GCA_964658355.1 Beijerinckiaceae bacterium | reverse complement strand
TCTGGACGTGCCCGGTCAGGGTCACGACGCCGTCCTTGGCGGTCACGCCGATATGGGCGGCGGTCACGCTCGGCTCCCAGCCGAGCTCGGCGAGGACGTTGGTCTGCAAGGTCTTGTCCATGGTCATGATGCGTTTCCTGGATCGTGGGGAATGCGCCGCGCCGACGCCTTGTCCGAGGGAGTGGCTTTGCGCGCGGAGCCTGTCGGCATGCGGGACCCCGATGGGCGTCCCGGCAACGGCTCGTGCCTCGATGCCGACGCGACGGACCGTAGTCCCTGGCCCCGCAGGGTCCTTGATCCAGCGCAAAGTCAGTCGGCGACCAGGCGCCCATGCTGTTCGTCATGCCGGGCCGGATGAGTCCCTCGCATCGGAAAGGATGCACACCATGGCGATACCCTCGAGGATCACGGGTGCCGTCCTCGCGGCGCTGCTGTTGACGACCACGGTCCAGGCGGCTCCGGCCGAGGAGATGCAAGCCGGGTCGAACGGCCCGAACATGCCCCTGTCCAAGGATGTGGTGCCGAGCGACATCCGTCCGCAGGACCCTCCCGCGACGGGGACCACGGGGAAGCCGGGCGTCTCCGGCGAGAGGTCCCGGTGGCATGACATCTAGCGACCGCCGGCACGCCCGCCGGGTCTCTAGGTCGCCACGCTTGCGGGACACGGACGGGACCGTCGACGGCCCCGGGCCGCCCGGGGCCTGTCGCGGGTCAGTGCGCCGACAACAGGTCGAGGCGTGCCTGGTCGACGATGCGGACGCCACCCGGTACGATCAGGATGCAGCCGTTCCGGTCGAGCCGCGTCATCGTCCGGCTCACCGTCTCGATGGTCAGGCCGAGATGGTCGGCGATGTCGAGGCGGCCCATCGGCAGTTCGAGGGTGACCGCGGACCGCCCGATCCGGACGTACCGCTCCCGAAGTGCCATCAGGAACGTCGCGATCCTCTCGTCCGATGTGCGCCGGCCGAGCAGCATCATCATGTCCTTGGCACGGGACAGTTCCTGCCCCGTGATTTCGTGCAGATGCATCATCAGGCCCGGCTGCCGGCAGACCATGTCCCTGAAGGCCAGCCGCTCGAAGCGGCATGCGGTTACGGGTCCGAGGCTGTCCGCCGAGACGGCGTAACGGTCGAGCATCGACAGCCCGACGAAGTCGCCGGGGAAGGCGAAGCCCGTGACCTGCCGACGGCCGTCCGAGAGGATGCGGTACAGGCGCAAGGCACCCGAGGTGACGTTGAAGACCGAGCCGGCGGGCTCGTCCTGACCGAACAGGGTCTCTTTCTGGTCGATGGAGATCCGCCGGCCGAGCGGCTCCAAGGCGTCTCTCTCCGCCAGGGGCAGGGCGGCGGAGAGGCTGATGAGTCGGACCCTGTCGACGTCGTCGCACAGGTAGGCAGGCGGGATGGCCGGATGGTGCGTGGTGCTGACCGGCATTGAATGGATCGACATAGGCCTGTCCTTCCGGTTCCGTTTGGTCTCGTCGTAGGTGCGGTGAGCAGCGTCGCCTCAGCGTCCCCGCCAGCGTTCGGTCGCCTGCATTCGCTCCGCGTGTCGGGCGAGATCGAGGAAGGCATCGCGTGCCTCCTGGTCGAGCCTAAAGGCGCGCTGCAGGACCCCGGCGGCCAGCCGGACCGTCCTGTCATCCCAGGCACGACTATCGTCTTCCCGGTTACGGACGGTCACAACCGATCTGGCGAGGACGGAAAAGGCGTCGGCTTCGAACATCGTCACCTCGCGGCGTGCGCTGCCGACCTCGGGCTCCGCAACGGGACAACGCCCCCGCGGCAACAAAGACCGGAACCAAATGCGGCGACCGGAGACGCAGATTTGCTCGCAGGTCCCGCCTCGGCGGGACGCTCACGGTTAGCCCTCACCGGAGATGCCATGGAGGGGCGCCACGGCCGTAAAGAGGATGCCGGCAGGGCGGTACGCGATGTCGGCTGCCCCGCCGATCTCGACCGCGAGCGCACGCTCGATCATGCGCGACCCGAAGCCCGTCCGGGTCGGCGGCACGACCGGAGGACCGGCGGTCTCCTGCCAACGGAAGCGCAGGCGGTCCGAGCCGATCCCGTCGAGGATGTCCCACGTCAGCAGGACGCTCCCGGCATCCGTGGACAGCGCGCCGTACTTGACCGCGTTGGTGGCGAGTTCGTGCAGCGCCATCGCGAAGGCGAGTGCGACCCGGGAGGTCAGGTGTACGACGGGTCCGTCGAACCTGAAGCGATCCGCCTGCTCGGCCCCGAACGGACGCAACGCCACGGAGACGACATCACCGAGGGTCGCGCCCTCCCAGGTGTCGCGGATGAGCACGTCGTGCGCCGCCGCCAGCGCCATGATGCGGGCGTCCAGGGTGGTCTCGGCCTCCTTCAGGGAGATGGACGTCCGGAGCGTATGGCGGATGATCGACTGCACGGTCGCGAGGGTGTTCTTGACCCGGTGGGCCAGTTCCTTCGCCAGGAGGTCGTGGTGCTCCTCGATCCGCTTGCGGTCGGTGATGTCGAGCGAGATGCCGGCGATGTTCAGGGGCGTTCCGTCCGGACGGTAGGAGGCGTGTCCCCGGGCATGGATCCAATGGACCGCGCCGCCCGGGTAGGTGATCCGGAACTCGTGGTCGTATTGGGTCTGACCCGCGATGGCGTCCGAGACCGCCGCCTTCATGCGCGTCCTGTCATCGGGGTGCACCCCCTCGATCCATGCCTCGTAGGTGAAGGCGGCCTTGGGATCACGACCGAAGTTCGCCTTGCATCCCTCCGATGCATCGAGCGACATCGTCGCAAGATCGAGGGTCCACGATCCGATGCGACCGGCTTCCTGGGTGAAGCGGAGGCGCTCCTCGCTCAGCGCCAAGGCGACCGTATGGGCCTTCGCCTCCATCACGAGGCGGTCGATGTTCGCCGCGTCGTGCGCTTGCAGATCCTCGACCGGCTCGGTCGAGGTGCCGGGGAACGGGACCGGTTCCCTTCGTTCCCCCATCCGCCGGACGAAACGGTGTCCCATCGCGAAAAGGAACGACGTCGCGGTCATGTCCGGCCTCGCTTCAGGCGACGGCAGCGACGACGGGCGCGAGCGCGACGTCGAGATGGACCGGGTTGTGCAGGGTGTTGGCCACCGGCGACCACAGCACCGTGTGCTTGATGAGCGCCGCCAGGACCTTTCGCGAGGCGTCCGCGTCGATGTTCACCGAGACCCGGATGCTCTCGAATCCGATGGTTTTCGGATGGAGGTCGCCGCTGCCCCAGACCGAGGTCATGTTGATGTCGGCCTCGACGCTGAGCTCCAGCGACCGGATCGGGATGCCTTGCGCCAGAGCGTTGGCATGGATGCCGATGGACAGGCACGATCCCAGCGCGGCGAGCAACGCCTCGGAGGCGTTCGGCGCCGTACTCTCGCCGAGGAGCCCCTCGGGCTCGTCCTCCATCACCGGTTGGGGCGGCAGGTTCCGAATGTAGTTGAGCTGGCTGAGCCGCCCTTGTGCGACCGTCCTGCAGCGAAGCGTCCGCACGGCCGTCGGATCGGCCTTGCCCTTGTCGATCACGGATTGCAGTCCGCGCCTGTCGAGGGACACGGGACCCGGAGGGCCTGTCTTCGTTGGGGGTTGTGCCATGGAGTCCTTTCTCGGAAGGTTCGTCGTCATCATAATCCTCGTCGGGCGAGAATGATTATGGCGTGGTTATTCTGAGTGGATGAGCATATACTTCTCGAATTCGAGTTTGCCCATCAAAATTGACGACCAGACATTCAAAAATGGACGGTATAAGGCGCATGCTTGACTGGGACGACCTGAGGTTCTTCCTGGCACTCGCCCGGCACGGCACGCTCTCAGCAGCGGCCAAGGTGCTGCATGTCTCGCAGTCGACCGTGGGTCGACGCCTGAACACGTTGGAGGCGACCCTCGCGGTGCGCCTGCTCAACCGCACCCCCGACGGCTACGTGCTGACCTTGGCCGGCGCCGATGTCCGGGAGAAGGCCGAACGCCTGGAAGCGGAGGCGTTGGCGTTGGAACGCGACGTGACCGGGCGCGACACCCGTCTCCGGGGTCTGGTTCGGGTGACCTGCGCAGAGACTCTGGCCGCTCATGTGCTGGCGCCGAGCTTCGCCCGGCTGCACCAGCAGCATCCCGACATCATGATCGAGCTCATCCCCAACCCGCGGGAACTCAGCCTGGCGATGCGGGAGGCCGACATTTCGCTGCGCCTAAGGCAGCCCGAGCAGCACGACCTCGTCGTGCGCCGCATCGGCGGCATCGGCTTCGGCATCTACGCGACGCCGGATTACGTCAGGGAGCAGGGCATTTTGGACGTCGAGGACGGCTGCTCCGGGCATCGCCTCATCACCCAGCTCGACGACACCCAGGAGATGACCCAGTCCGCCTGGCTCACCGACCTCGCATCCCGCGCGACGGTGGTCCTGCAGACCAGCAGCCATGAGGCCGCCGTGCTCGCGGCCGCCAACGGCGGCGGCCTCGCCTGCCTGGCACGCTTCCGCGGCGACGAGGAGCCGAGGCTGGTCCGCATGGATGTCCCGACCGAGCCGCCCGGCGCCGACATCCTGCTGCTGGTCCACAAGGACAACCGCGACACGCCGCGGATACGGGTGGTGCTGACCCACATCACCGAGTGCATCCATCACCTTGCCTCGACGCTCCAACCCGAAAGCGCCGACAAGACCGTCCCCCGTGTCGTGACCGGTTGACCTTGAATCGATCCGAGGCGGAGCAGTCACCGCTGTCCCAGGTACGGCATATCCGGGTCAGGCCCGCAGGCTCACCGGCGCATCGCGAAAACTGCTGTTGGGCTGGCGGACGTCGATGTGCCGGCCCCGGAACTGCCAGAACAGCATGATGCTGAGGACGGCTGCATAGAGGCACCAAGCGGACGTGAAGGCGAAGCGCAGCAGTAGCATCGTCGTCACGACCCCGACGACGTTGGCGATGCCGAACCAGCGGACGACCCGGTGGCTTGACGCCAGCAGCGCGCCGCAGGTGGCGACCACATAGACGACCGCCACCCAGGTCTGCTTGGTGATCGCATTGTCGTAGACGATGGAATGATGCTCGGCCGTCGCCGTGCTGGGATAGGCGATCAGGCCGTAGAACATCCAGGCGCCGAGCATGGCGCCGAGCCCGGTCAGTGTCGCGGTCAGCCATCTCCGCGGGCCGGGCGGCTCCATCAGAAGCACCCCGAGCGGCATCAGGATGGGCAGCACACCCTGCGCGTAGAGCAGGAACAGGAAGACGAGGTGGTCACGCGCCTCCGGGCGGACACGCCCATCGAGGCCGAGCCAGACGAATGCCTCCGTGAACTGATGCAGGGCGAACAGGATCGGCATGGTCGCGAACAGGACGGAGCGCGGCTCGCGGACGTGAGCCAGGGTCGCGACCCCCACGGCACCGATGATGCCGGTCGCGACGAAATTCGCTTCGGCCGAGAAACACATATGCCACCGGTCCTGCTGATGCTCCGATGTGTCCTGGAGGGTGGGCCGATCAACGGTCAAGCTATCATTCGACAAGGGGCATCCGGGTGAACGCGGCGGCACCGCGCTCGTTCTGGACGGCGCTGCAGCCCAGGGGGCGCCGTGCCTCGGGGATGTGGGGACGTTCGGCGCAAAAAACGCCGCTCGGAGATCCGTGTCGGCCCGCCGAGACTGCACCACTTTGCGTGACGCTGGCATCGGCCGAGGTGCGCTACGACAACGGGGAGGTCTTCGGTACGTCCCGCCGCGTCGATCAGGATGTCTTTGATCCAAATCAAATCAAGTCTATGACAGCTATAATCAGATGATATATTCGTCGGTTGAAGAATGTATCTATTTTTGAATAGCTGGACTTCGAAAATGCTGCGCGCATGTCTTGATATCAGGCGCTAGCTTTCTTCCAAGCAGATCCGGGGACGCATGCGCCCGACGGGATCTCCGCGACGAAGGCGAGCCATCATGATCACCGACGAAAGACTGACGCAGGACGTGCTCTCCGAGTTGGCCTGGGACCCCAGCGTGACCGCGACGGATCTCGGGGTGACGGCCAAGGACGGCATCGTCACCCTGACAGGGCGCGTGACCAGCTTCGCGCAGAAGCACGCCGCCGAGGCCGCCGCCCGCCGGGTCAACGGGGTCAAGGCCATCGCCGAGGAGATCGCGGTGGACCTGCCGTTCGAGCATCGGCGCACCGACGAGGACATCGCGGCGGCGGTCCTCAACCGGCTCGACTGGGACGCCGCGATCCTTCCCGACACCATCACCGCCCAGGTGCAGGACGGATGGGTCAGCCTGGACGGGGCCGTCGACTGGAACTTCCAGAAGGACGCCGCCGCCATCGACGTCCGGTCGCTGCTCGGCGTCGTCGGTCTCTCGAACCGGATCACCATCAAGCCGCGCGCCAACGCCCACGACATCGCCCAGGACATCAAGGACGCGCTGGGGCGCTCCTGGTTCTTCGATCCCAAGCGCGTCGGCGTCGATGTCGAAGGCGACCGGGTCCGGCTGACGGGCAGCGTCCACACCGAGCACGAGCGCCGGCTCGCCGCCGTCACGGCCTGGAGCTCCCCGGGCGTCGGCATCGTCGAGAACGACCTGGCCATCGTCTGACCGACGCCCGCCTCCTTCCCTTCGCACCAAGGACCATCCCATGCGCCGCCTCATCCGCCCCCTGACGCTCGGGGCCTGCACCGCTCTGGTTCTTTCGACCCCGCTCCGTGCCGCCGACGAGCCGCAGGGCAAGCCCGACACCTGGTCGGACTCGAAGCCGGCCCAGGCCTGCCTCGACCACCTCAAGGCCTTCGACACGCAGATGGAGACCGAGGGATTCTGGCTCGGCGGCTCGGGCTACGGCTACGGCTACCCGCTCGGCGGCTACTGGTTCGGTGCGGCCACCGGCGTGCCGATGGGCATGTCGGCCGCCTCGATGCCCTACGCATATGCACGGCCTGGATACGAGGTCCGGGTGCTACTCGCCGGCGCCGGCATCCTGGCACGCCATGGCCGCCAGCAGCCCTGCGAGGACGTGCTCGTCCAGATCCGGCAGAGCTACGACCAGTACAAGACCGACATGCAGGGCCGTGACCTCCGGGTCGCCAACGCACTGGGGTTCCGGAAGCAGGAACTCTCGCTGGCGCAGCCGGTCGCGATGCGGACGACGGCGATCCGCTCCGACGACCTGCTCGGAAGCGAGGTGCGCACGCCCGGCAACGTCGCGCTCGGCAGCGTCGACGACATCGTCATGGGGGCCGACAGCGGCAAGATCGCCTACCTCGTGGTCGCCCGCGGCGGCATCTTCGGCATCGGCGAGCACCACGTCGCGGTGCCTTGGGACCAGTTCAAGGTCACCCCGAACCTGAACATCCTCGTCCTCGACACCAGCAAGAGCGACATGGACAAGGCTCCTGAGATCACCGGAAGCCGCTTCGCACCCCCGGCCCCGTTCGCCCAGCAGACGGCCAAGGCGGACGCCTATTGGACCGCGGCGGCCAAGATTCCCCGCACCGACTGATGCCCGGATCGCTTCGTGGGCGGCGACCGCCGTCCAGGTCCGAACGTACGAATGGATGTGGGCATGCGAACGGTCACGGCACTGACGGCGACGCTCATCGCCTGGACGATGATGGCTCCCGCACTGGCGCAGCAACCGGTGGCCGCCCCCACCGCGGATCCCGCCACAACCCTGCGGGAGGCGGCACGGGCGGCGCGCGAGGCGGCCCGGACGACCCGGGACAGCGACATGGCGCAGACCCAGCTCCGCAACTGAGACGGGTCGGACGTGCCCGTTCACGCCCAAACCGACTGGAGATCATGCGATGGCGAAGACCGAACTCGAACGATCCTGCGAGGCGGCGGCGCACCAGCACGACCGCGCCGCCGCCCATTACCGGCATTCGGTCAGGCACCTCGCCAGGGGCGAGCATACCGCCGACGCGAAGGAGCGGGACCGCGCCCTCGACCACTCCGAGAAGGCCCGGGTCGACGAGGTCGGCCTCCGACCGGACGGGAAGCTTCCCGAAGGACGGACCAAGGCCGAGGCGGCCTGGCACTTCATGGGCTGAGGCCGTCGGACCGCGATGACCATGCCCGTGGCGGACGGATCTCGCTGGAATCGACACTTGGAAGAGGCATCGAACGGATCATGACGACACCGGTCTCCGGCTACGCGGCGCGGTCCTTCGAGGACACGCTGGCGCCCTACCAATTCACGCGCCGTGACCTGCGCGCCGACGACGTCGCCCTCGACATCCTCTACTGCGGCGTCTGCCATTCCGACGTCCACAGCGTCCGCAACGAGTGGGGCGGCGCCAGCTTCCCGATGGTGCCGGGCCACGAGATCATCGGTCGGGTCACGGGCGTCGGGGCGCGCGTCACCCGTTTCCGGGCCGGCGATGTCGGCGGCGTCGGATGCATGGTCGATTCCTGCCAACACTGTTCGCCCTGCGGCCGGGGGCTGGAGCAGTATTGCGACGACGGCGCGACGATGACCTACAACGCGCTCGACCGGCATGACGGCACGCCGACCTACGGCGGCTATTCCGACAGGACCGTCGTCTCCGACAGGTTCGTCCTCGCCATTCCCGAGGGGTTGGCCCTGGAGGGGGCCGCCCCGCTCCTGTGTGCCGGGATCACCACGTGGTCGCCGCTGCGCCACTGGAAGGTGGGGAAGGCGAGCAAGGTGGCGGTGGTCGGCCTCGGGGGGCTCGGCCACATGGCCCTGAAGCTGGCGAGCGCGCTCGGGGCCGAGGTGACGCTGTTCACACGCTCCCCCGGCAAGGAAGAGGACGCCCGCCGCCTCGGCGCCCACCATGTCGTCCTGTCCACGGACGAGGGGCAGATGGCGGCGGAAAAGGACCGCTTCGACCTGATCCTGGACACCGTGCCGTTTGTCCACGACCTCAATCCCTACCTTCCGACGTTGGCGCTCGACGGCACCCTGGTCCTTCTCGGCCAGATCGGTCCGCTCGGGCCCGCCTTGAGTTCCGTGCCCCTCGTCATGAGCAGGAGGGCAATCGCGGGGTCGTTGATCGGGGGCATCGCCGAGACCCAGGAGATGCTCGATTTCTGCGGGCGGCACGGCATCGTCTCGGACGTGGAGGTGATCCGCATGCAGGACATCAACGGTGCCTACGAGCGGATGCTGCGCAGCGACGTGAAGTACCGGTTCGTCATCGACATGGCCTCCTTGAAGGCCTGATCGCCACCGCCGGCCAGGGCCGGCCTGGTCCTTCATCGCACCGGTGGTCGCAGCCGATGCAGGCGCCGACCGGGATCCGGACCACGTCCGCGAGCCCGACGCAGGGTGGTCGATCCGCTGTGATCCAGATCAAGGCGCATCCTGGCTCGGTGCGCTTCAATGCGTGACGGATCCCCTCGTCGGGGGCGCCCGAAAGCCAGGAAGCCATGCCGGATATTCGCGTCTCTGAAGCACTCTGGTCCACTGGCATGCTGCCCGAGGGCATCCTTGAACGCTGGCTCGTCGAGGACGGTGCCAGGGTCCGGGTCGGCGAGGCCGTGGCGGCGGTCCGGATCGGCGAGGCGCTGCACGACATCACGTCACCTGCGGAGGGCCTGGTGGCGATCATGGCGCCTGCGGGCGACCTCATCGACCCCGGTTGCATCATCGCCGAGGTCGCCGCGCGATGATGTGCCCCGCCGCCGGCCTCATGAGGACGGCATGACCCGGACGCGGACCAACGGTTCGGGTTTGGCGGTCGCCGTCACCCTGTCGCTTGCCATCGCCCAGCAGGCCGCCGCCGGCCCGGTCATGGAGAACCACCGCATCCGGGGATGGACCCTGGCCGCGGAGAACTGCAGCCAGTGCCATGCCATCGGCAAGGGTGCCGGGGCAGGCGCCTTCGCCGGTCCGAGTTTCACGGACGTGGCGGCGATGCCCTCGACCACGGGCCTGGCTCTCGACGTCTTCCTGCAGAGCCATCACCCGAGCATGCCCAGCGTCAGGCTGGATCGGGACGAGATGGATGCGGTCATCGACTACATCCTCAGTCTCAAGGTCGCCGCGTCCTCGGATCGATGAGTCTGGAGGAGGCACAGGAAACGACATTCGGATGACCCAGCTTCACGCCGAGCCCGATGCGCACGCCGACCAAGGGCACCGCGGTCCCTGCCCAATGGCGAACGATGACGCAGGCCCGGTGAGGGACCCGGTGTGCAAGATGATGGTCGACCCGAAGACGGCGACGCATCGTACGACGCATCGCGGTCACCTGTACTACTTCTGCTCGAATGGCTGTCGGACCAAGTTCACCGCCGATCCGGGGCGATACCTCGACGCCGGACCGGCCGAGGCGACGGCAGCCCCGGCGACCGCAGGCACGGACTACACCTGCCCGATGCACCCCCAGGTCCGTCGGGTCGGCCCCGGGGCCTGCCCGATCTGCGGCATGGCGTTGGAACCGGCGACGGTGAGCGTGGACGACGGCCCGAACGCAGAGCTCGTCGACATGACCCGGCGGTTCTGGGTCGGGCTAATCCTGACGCTTCCGGTGTTCGTGCTGGAGATGGGCGGCCATCTCACCGGCCTGACGGACCGGATCGGGCAGCAGAACTCCAACTGGATCCAGTTCGCCCTGGCCACCCCCGTGGTGCTCTGGGCCGGATGGCCGTTCCTCGTGCGCGGCTACCAATCCCTGGTCCTGCGCGCGCTCAACATGTTCACGCTGGTCGCGCTCGGCACCGGCGTGGCGTGGGCCTATTCCGTCATGGCCACCCTTGCGCCAGGCCTGTTCCCGGCGGCCCTGCGAGGCCATGGGGGCGCCGTCCCGGCCTACTTCGAAGCGGCGGCCGTCATCACGGTGCTCGTGCTCCTCGGACAGGTGCTGGAGCTTCGAGCGCGCGAGAGCACCGGTGGCGCGCTGCGGGCGCTCCTCGACCTCGCGCCGAAGACTGCACGACGGCTCGACGCCGACGGGACCGACGAGGAGGTCCGGCTCGAAGACATCGCGGTCGGCGACCGCCTGCGCGTGCGTCCCGGCGAGACGGTGCCGGTCGACGGGACCGTGGTCGAGGGGCGGAGTTCCGTGGACGAGTCCCTCATCACCGGCGAATCGATGCCGGTCACCAAGGCGGTCGGCGCGACCGTCGTCGGCGGCAGCCTCAACCAGTCCGGGGCGCTCGTCATTGAGGCCCGCAAGGTCGGGCGCGATACCATGCTGGCCCGCATCGTCGGGATGGTGGCCGAGGCCCAGCGCAGCCGCGCCCCGATCCAGCGCCTTGCCGACAGGGTCGCGGGGTGGTTCGTGCCCACTGTCATCGGGGTGGCGATCCTCGCCTTCGCCGCCTGGACGGTTCTGGGGCCGGAGCCACGGCTCGCCTACGCGCTCGTGGCGGCGGTCTCGGTGCTCATCATCGCCTGTCCCTGCGCCCTGGGGCTGGCCACGCCGATGTCGATCAGGGTCGGCGTCGGGCGTGGCGCCGGGATGGGTGTCCTGATCAAGAGCGCCGAGGCTCTGGAGCGCATGGAGACGGTCACCACGCTCGTCGTGGACAAGACCGGCACCCTGACCGAGGGCAAGCCGAAGGTAACCCGGATCGTCCCGGCGGACGGTTTTTCGGAGGCGGAGATCCTGCGGCTGTCGGCCGGCGTCGAGCGGTCGAGCGAGCATCCGCTGGCGGTCGCCATCGTGGCGGCGGCGGAACAACGCGGGATTGCGATTCCCGAAGTGTCGGAATTCGACTCTCGCACCGGGAAGGGCGCCCTCGGCATGGTCGAGGGACGTCGTATCCTGCTCGGCAACGCGAACTTCCTCGCCGGGGAGAACGTCTTGACGCCGGACCCGGACGTCATCGCCGAAGGCCTGCGGCGGGATGGGGCGACGGTGATCTACGCAGCCGTCGACGGGCGATTGGCCGGCGCCATCGCCATCGCGGACCCGGTCAAGGCGACGACCGCCGAGGCATTGGTCGGCCTTAGGCAAGACGGTATCCGGGTCGTCATGCTGACCGGCGACAACCGCACCACCGCCGAGGCTGTCGCCCGGCAGCTCGGGATCGACGAGGTCGAGGCCGACGTCCTCCCCGACCGGAAGGCGGCGGTGGTCGAGCGCCACAAGGCGGCGGGTCAGGTGGTCGCCATGGCGGGCGACGGCGTCAACGACGCGCCGGCGCTGGCTTCGGCGGATGTCGGCATCGCCATGGGGACCGGCACGGACGTGGCCATCGAGAGCGCCGGCATCACCCTTCTCAAGGGCGACCTATTGGGCATCGTGCGGGCGCGCCGACTGTCGCGCGCCGTGATGGGCAACATCCGGCAGAACCTGTTCTTCGCCTTCGCCT
>CAZZZJ010000060.1:0-12288 GCA_964658355.1 Beijerinckiaceae bacterium | reverse complement strand
GTCGCCGGGACCATCAATACGGTCAACCTCGGCACGGGGTCGAGCATCGGCGGCAACATCGCCGCGCGGGGGCTGGGCACCAACAACCTCAACCTCTCCGGCACCGGCACGCTGACCAGCACGGTGACCGGCTTCACCAACCTCACCCAGACCGCCGGCGCCTGGACCATCGGCAGCGGCTCCACCCAGACCCTCTCGGGCAACCTCACGGTGGCGGGAGGAAACCTGACCCTCGGCGCGGGCTCGACCCAGAATGTCGGCGGCCTGATCCAGGTGACGGGTTCGGGCGCGCAGCTCACCGTCAACAACACGCTCACCAACAGGACCGTGAACCTGTCGGGCTCCAACACGACGGTGGTCAACAACGGCGCTCTCGTCGGCACCGGCGCGGCGGGCCGCGCCAACACTGCCGCCACCCGAGTCTACGGCGTGCTCGCCAACTCCACCGGCGCGGATTTCTCGAACGTCTCGGTCGTCAACAACGGCACCATCGCGGTGACCGAGAACGGCGTCGGTATCTCGCGCGGCGTCTATGCCGGGGAGAACATCGCCTCGATGACCATCACCAACGCCGGCACCGTCTCGGCGACCCGCAACGGCGCCGGCACGGCGGCGGTCGCAGCGATCGATTCCGACGACGACGTCGCGGCGCTCACCGTCACCAACCGGGCCGGCGCGACCATCAGCGGTACCGGCACCGGGGTCCGCGCCATCCAGGGCCGGGCGCAGAGCTACACCATCACCAACGCCGGCACGATCACCGGACCCGCCGGCGGGCAGGCGATCGTCGTCTACGGCGCCGGCAACGCCTTCCTCACCAACGCGGCCGGCGGCGTGATCAACGGCGACGTGCGCTTCACCGACGCCGACCCCCAGAACGCCACCACGGCCAACCGCCGCAACAGCACCACCACCAATGCCGGTCGCATCGCCGGCAACATCCTCTACGGGATGGGCAACCAGACGCTGACCAACACCGGCACGATCACCGGCACCATCACGTTCAACGACGTCGCGGCCAGCCGCAACGCGGTCAACCTCGGCACCGGCTCGGTGGTCGGCGGCGCCATCGTCGCCAACGGCCTGGGCGTCAACGCCCTGACCCTCTCGGGCACGGGGACGCTTTCGAGCAACCTCGTCGGCTTCACCACCCTGCGCGAGACCGACGGCGCCTGGACGCTGGCGGCCGGCTCCACGCAGGGCTTCTCCGGCGGCGCGACGGTCGCCGGCGGCACGCTGACGGTGAACGCCGCGCTCGCCGCCAACACCCTGGTCGGCGCCGCCGGCACGCTCGCCGGCACCGGCCGGATCGCGGGCACCCTGACGAATGCCGGCATCGTCGCCCCGGGCAGCGCGGCCTCCCCCTACGGCACGCTCTCGGTGACCAACTCCGTGCAGCAGGCCGGCGGAACGCTCCAGAGCGCGATCACCGCGGACGGCCAGGCCGCCCGCCTCGTCGCCTCGGGCACCGCGACGCTCGCCGGCACCGTGAGCCTGATCGCGGCGCCGGGCACCTACCTGCCCAACACCCGCTACACGGTCCTCACCGCCGCCGGCGGCGTCAGCGGCACCTTCTCGACCGTCACCGACAGCGCCAGCCTGCCGTTCCTGATCCGCCCGACGGCCTCGACGGACGCCAACAACGCCTACATCACCCTGGCGCAGCAGAGCTTCGGCCTCGTCGCGCAGACGGCCAACCAGAGGAACGCCGCCCGCGGCCTCGACGCGGCGCTCGCCGACAACCCGGCCGCGCTCCTCGTCATCGACAACCAGAGCAACGCCGGCATCGCCTCGACCGTCGACCGGGTCGCCGGCCAGGCCTACGCCTCGCTCGCCGATCCGCAGCTCCGCTCAGGGCGCGCCTTCGGCAGCCAACTCCTGTCGCGGGCCTACGCCGCGAGCTCGGAGGCCGGGCCGCAGAGCTTCACCCTGCCGCCCACCGTCTACGCCGCCGACCTGCCGAGCCGCGGCCCGGTGCCGGAGCCGCGGGTGATCGAGACGAACCGCGGCTACGGCCTCTGGGCCACCGGCTACGGCCAGTTCGGCAGCGTCGATGCCACCGCCAACGCCGCCGGCCGCAGCGAGACGATCGCCGGCATCGCCACCGGCATCGACTTCCACCCGCAAGTCGGCACCGTGCTCGGCCTCGCCGCCGGCTACGGCTCGGTGGACGTCGCGCTCAACCGCACCGGCGAGCGGGCCCATACCGACAACGCGCAGGTCGGCGTCTACGGCGGATTCTCGAACGGACCCGTCTACGGCAACCTCGCACTCGGCTACGCCCGCACCGAGGGCCGGGTGAACCGGTCGATCGGCGTGCCGCAGCTCCAGCCCGGCGGCGCCCAGGGCAACGTCGGCGGCGACCAGTTCATCTCGGCCGGCGAACTCGGCTACCGCGTCGCCTTCGCCCCGACCGCGGTGTTCTCGCCCTTCGTCGGCTTCCAGGTGAACACCTTCGACCAGGACCGCGTACGGGAGGTCGGCCTCGGGCCGTTCAACCTCAACGTCGGCGCCCGCGACTTCCTGTCGGCCCGCACCCTCGTCGGCGGCCGGTTGGAGACCGCGACAGCGGTGTTCGGCGGCCGGCCGGTCTCGCTCTGGATCAAGGCGGCCTACGTCCACGACTTCGCCGACGTGAGCCGCACCATCAGCAGCGCCTTCGCCCTCGCCCCCACCGTGCCGTTCCTGGTCAACGGCCGGCGCCTCGACCGCGACCGGGCCCTGGTCGGGCTGGGGCTCAGCACCGCGCTGGCTCCGGGGCTTGCCGGCTTCGTCGCCTACGACGCGGAGCTCGCCGCGACGGACACGATCCAGGCGGTGCGCGGCGGCGTTCGCTATAACTTCTGACCTCGTCTCTGGCGTCGATCACGGGGAGGGCTGCCGGCGACGGTGGCCCTCCCGGTGCTTCAGGGCCAGCATTGCCGATTCATCCCGGGATCAGGCAGGCTAAATCGGTAATAAAATTAAGACTATTCGGCAGGTCTCATAGTGTTTGCCGATAACAAACAGTCGCCCTATGCTGTCGCTCTGAAGCGCCTCGAAAGAAGAGCGGCACAGTTTCATGGAAACGATCCGAGGCACGGCACTCCTCGAGCAGAACGTGAACATCGATCCGCGCGGGCGGCTGGTGGCGTTCGAGGCGTTCGACAACCTGCCCTTCGCCCCACAGCGGGTGTTCGTGATGCAGATCGACGACGCCACGGTGACCCGCGGCGGCCACGCCAATTCCTGCGACGAGGTGATCGTGGCTCTACGCGGCGCAGCGACGATCGCGCTCGACAACGGCGAGGAGACGGGCCGCGTGCGCCTCGACGGCGACCACGCCGCCCTTTGGATCAGCGCCGGCATCGTCATCCGCCTGGAGAAGTTCGAAGCCGGCACCCTGCTGCTGGTCTGCGCCTCCGAGCGCTACGGCGAGACTCGCCACTTCGCCGAACCGCAGGCCGACCTGATCGCATCCGGGCTCGCGCTCGGCGGGTCGGGCCGATGCGACGGCAACCCTCTGCGGGGCGGAAGAGGGTTCGTGTGAGGGACGAAGGCGCAAGCGAAGGCACGCGGACCTTCCCTCCCCCCTCGGAGCGGGGAGAGCGTGGCGCGGCGCGTATCGTCGGCGGCGACGCCATCCCGCAGGCGCGGCCGCCGTTGCGCATCGCGCGCTTTCGGGCGGAGATCGACGACGCCGTCGCCGCGGTGCTCGGCGGCGCGCAGTACATCCTCGGCGAAACGGTCGAGCGCTTCGAGGCGGCCTTCGCCGCGCATGAGGGCCGTGCGCACGGCATCGGCGTCGGTTCGGGCACCGATGCCCTGGCGCTGGCCTTGCGCGCGCTCGGTGTCGGGCCGGGCGATCAGGTCGTCACCCCGGCGTTGACGTTTGCCGGCACGGCGCAAGCGATCCTGCAATGCGGCGCCACGCCGGTCTTCGCCGAGGTCGATCCCTCGACCTGGTGCCTCACGCCTGAGACCGTCGCGGGCGTGCTGACGCCGGCGACGCGGGCGATCGTGCCCGTGCATCTGTTCGGCCAGCCCGCCGACATGCCGGGCCTGTGCCGGCTTGCCACCCGGCACGGCCTCGTCGTGGTCTCGGATTGCGCGCAGAGCCACGGCGCTCGGATCGGCGACCGGCCGCTCGGCGGCTTCGGGGATGCGGCGGCCTACTCATTCTACCCGACGAAGAACCTCGGCTGCGTCGGCGATGGCGGCGCCGTGCTGGTGGACGATCCCGTGCTCGCGCGGCGCCTTCGGTCGTTGCGCGAATACGGTTTCTCCGACGGAACCCGGATCAGCGGAGCGCTCGGCTTCAACAGCCGCCTCGACGCGCTCCAGGCGGCGATCCTCACGGTGCTGTTGCCCCATCTCGCTGCGGGCAACCGCGAGCGCCGAGCCATCGCCGCCCATTACCGCGCGGCGCTGAGCGACCTCGACGGGCTGTCGCTGCAGGCCGAGGATGCCGGCAGCGCCCATCACCAGTTCGCGATCGCGCATCCCGCCCGCGACGACCTCGCCAGGGCGCTGACCGATCGCGGGATCGGCACCGCGATCCACTACCATCCCGGCCTGCACCATCATCCGGCCTTCGCCGATCCGGACGCCGGGCCGCTGCCGGTCACCGACCGGCTGAGCGCGAGCCTGCTCAGCCTGCCGATCCAGCCCGAGGTCGCCGGCGCGGATGTCGAACGCGTCGCCCGGGCCGTGCGCGAGGCGTCCCTGCGATGACGCGACTCGTCATCTACGGCATCGGCTCGCCGATCCTCGGCGACGTCGAGGAGAGCGCCGACCGGGCGGGCGTGGTGATCGTGCTCGGCATCCGCAACGTCGCCGAGCCGAGCCGGCTGTCGCCGGAGATTCCCACCTGCCTCCCCGAGGACGTCCCCGACGAACTCCGCGACCTGCCGTTCCTCGTTCCGCTGTTCACGCCGGGCCATCGACAGGGGGCCGTGGGTGAGGCGCAGTCGCGCGGGTTCGCCCGCAGGGCGACGCTCATCGACCCGACCGCGATCCGGCCGCGCGATCTCGAGCTCGGCGAGGGATCCTACGTCAACGCGGGCAGCGTCTTCGGGACCGGCAGCCGGTTCGGTGCTCACGCCTTCGTCAACCGCGGCGCGGGCATCGGTCACCATGTCCGGGCGGGTCGATACGTTTCGATCGGTCCCGGCGCGACGCTCGCCGGCGGCGTCCGCCTCGGGGACGGCGTGGTCGTCGGGGCCGGCGCTGTGGTGTTGCCCGGCATCGCGGTCGGGGCGAACGCGGTGGTCGGAGCCGGCGCCGTCGTCACCCGAGACGTCGGGCCGGAATGTCTCGTCCTCGGCAACCCGGCCCGCGTGGTCCGGCAGGACATCGGCGGCCACAAGGGCGTGCGCGTTCGATGAGCACCGGGGCGACATTGCAGCGTGCAGCCGTTGCCGACCGTCCGGTCGTCCATCTCTACACGGTCTGCTGGGACGAGGCCGACATGCTCGGCTTCTTCTTCCGCCACTACGACCCGTGGGTGACCCGCTACGTCGTCTACGACGACGGCTCCACCGACGGCTCGCGCGACATTCTGGCCGCGCATCCGCGGGTGGAGCTGCGCAGCTTCGACCGGACCGACCCGGACTCGTTCGTGCTGTCGCACAAGGCGATGCAGGATCATGCCTGGAAGGAGAGCCGTGGCACGGCCGATTGGGTGGTGATCACCGCGATCGACGAGCACCTCCACGTTCCGGGTCTCGACATGGCGGCCTATCTCGCGACCCAGGCACGGGCCGGCGTCACGCTCATTCCCGCGCTCGGGTTTGACATGAACGCGCCGGCGATGCCGGACGATCGCGGGATGCTCGTCGAGAGGGTCACGCGCGGCCGTCCGCGCATCGGATTCAACAAGCTCAGCCTGTTCCGACCGGACGCCATCGCCGAGACCGGCTTCGGCCCCGGCCGCCACGCCGCGGAGCCGACCGGGCATCTGGTGCTACCCGAGCACGACCGGGTGATGCTTTGGCATTTCAAGCATCTGGGATTTGCCCGCAACGCCGCACGCGAGGCATCGCAGGCCCTGCGCCTCGGCCGACGCGACGTGACCGATGGCTACGGCCAGCACTACCTGTGGCCGCGCGCGAAGCTGCGCGCCTTCTGGGACGAGATGGAGACCGAAGCCACCGACCTCGCCGCGGACGGTTTCTCTCCGGTCGAATCGTGCAAAGGCCCGCTGTGGTGGCGCAACGCGGCCTTCGCGTCTCCGGCTCCACGCCCGAAGGTGTCGGTGCTGATCAAGGCCTACAACCACGCCGCCTACGTCCGGCAGACGGTGCAAAGCGTCCTCGACCAGTCCTTCGTCGATTTCGAGATCGTCGTCACCGACGACGGCTCCTCCGACGGGACGCCGGAGATCCTGCAGGGTTTTTCCGACCCCCGCATCGACGTGCTCGCGCTGCCCATGAACCAGGGCATCCCGGCGGCGATGAACGCCACGCTGGCGCGCGCCCGCGGCGCCTACCTCGCGATCCTCAACTCCGACGATTGGGCGCTGCCCGAGCGGCTCGCGCGGCAGGTCGCATTCCTCGACGCCAACCCGCAGATCGATGCGGTGTTCGGGATGCCGCACCCCGTCGACGAGCGCGGGGAGCCGACGGCGGCTTACAACGACTTCGCGGCGATGCTCGAGCTGGCGGGAATGCCGCGGGAAGCGTGGCTGCGGCAGTTCTTCTTCGCCGGCAACGGCCTGTGTTCGCCGACGGCGATGATCCGGCGGAGCGCCTACGACCGCGCCGGGCTCTACGACACGCGGCTCACCGCCCTGCAGGATCTCGACATGTGGATCCGGATGCTGGTGGCCGGCTGCCGCTTCGACATTCTGCCGGAGCCGGTGACGGCGTTCCGCATCCGCGACGATGCCGCCAACGCCAGCGCCTATGGCATGGCGTCCAACCTCCGCACCGAGTTCGAGCTGACCCAGATCCTGAAGCGCTACGCCGCCCTCGATCGGACAGTGTTCGATGCGGTGTTCGGCGCCGCCGAGCCGGCCTCGCTCCCGCCCGACGCCCCCATGCAGGCCCGTCTCGGCGAACTGGCGCTCGGCGTGCCGCGTCCCTCCTATCGCGCCTTCGCTCTCGAATGCCTGCATGCGGTGGCGACGGAGCCGAACGAGATCGCCCGGCTGCGCGCGCTGACAGGCGCGATCGACCATTTCGGCGAATGGACTTTGGCCGAACGCGACAACCGGCTCACGACGGCTGCGCGCGATCTGGCCGAACGGGATGCTCGGATCGCCGACCTGGAGCGCGCCGTCGCGGACGCGACATCCGCGCCTCCCCCTCCGGCGACCGGCGGGCAATCCGTCGGAACGGCGCGTGACACGCACGAAACCGGTCCCAGTGCGGCGCTTCCGTCTCAGGTGCCGCTTCTCGGCCCTTCCGCGCCCACGGATGCGGAAGGAAGGCGAACCTCGCCCGAACCCGGCCGCTGCAACGATCCTTCTCCGACGGCGACGGATGCGGAACCGGCCCGGCTGTCGAAAGCGGCCGCTCCCCGCCCGTCGCTGGCCGCCCGCCTGCGATCGCAGGCCTCCACCGCGGCCCATCGTCTGCAGCGTTCCTGCGAGAAGGTGGACACGCTCGCGACCGGCTTGGTGCGGCGGATTCCATCCGTCCGCGCCGCGACACACCGTGCGCGCGTGGCACGGGTCCTGGATGCCGATTGGTATCGCTCCCAGAACCCCGGGATCGGACGGTCGGACGATCCGGTGGGCCACTACCTCGCGGTCGGCGCGGCGCAGGGCTGTGCGCCGCATCCACTGTTCGATCCAGATTGGTACGCCCGCAGCGGCCCGAGCGGCGACAACCCGCTGCTGCACTTCCTCGAGGTCGGTCATGCGGCTCTGCGCGACCCGCATCCGTTGTTCTCGGTGTCCTGGTACCTGGCCCAGAACCCGGACGTCCGCGAGAAGGGCTACAACGCGCTGGTCCACTACCTGACGCACGGAGCCCGCGAAGGCCGCAGCCCGCATCCCTTGTTCGACGTGCCCTGGTACAACGCCCAGAACCAGGGCGCCGAGATCCGCGATCCGGTGGTGCATTACCTCACGGGCCAGGGCGCGAATCCGCATCCGCTGTTCGACGAAGCGTTCTACCGGGCCGCGATTCCCGACCTCGCCGCACTCGGCTACGCACCGCTGACGCATTACGTCGCCCGCGGCGCGGCCGCCGGCTTCGACCCGAACCCGGTCTTCGCCACGGCCTGGTACGTCGACAATCACGAAACCCTGCACGAAAGCGGCGAGAATCCCCTCGTCCATTACCAGCGCGACGGCGTACGCGAGGGCCGCGACCCGCACCCCTCCTTCGACACCGAATGGTACCTCGACGCGTACCCGGATGTTGCCCGCAGCGGCATGAACCCGCTGGTGCACTATCTGCGCTCGGGCCGCGGGGAGGGCCGGGCGACGCGCCAGCCCGACCGCACCGCCGCGGATAGCCCGGTGTTGGCGATCCCCTACGAGATTCGCCGCGTGCCGCCTCCGCTCGCCGGGCGCGAGGCCTGCGTGTTCGTCACGCATTCGCCGGACGGGCGGATCGCCCCGCCCACGCTCGCCTACCTCGCGGCCCTGCGCGATGCGGGCCTCGTCGTCGTGCTCGTCGTCGCGACCGACGGCCTCGACCGGCCGCTCCCCGACCTCGCCGACCTCGCCGCCGGCGTGATCCTACGGACCAATCACGGCTGGGATTTCGCCGCCTGGGCCTGCGCCCTCGCGGTGGTCCCCGACCTTTGGCGGGCGGAACGCCTGATCCTGGCCAACGACAGCATCATCGGCCCGGCGGACCCTGCAGGGTTCTCCAAGATGCTCCAGCGCATCCGTCGATGCACGGCGGATGTCGTCGCGCTCACCGACAGCCATCAGGTCCGGCACCACCTGATGAGCTACTTCACCGTGCTCCGGGGGCGCGCCCTCCACGCGGAGCAGGTCCGCACATTCTGGAGCGGCGTCCGCAGCCTCGCGGACAAGCAGGCGGTGATCGAGGCGTACGAACTCCTTCCCGTGGCGCGGCTGGCCGAGGCCGGCCTGACCCATGCCGTCCTCTTCCCGACGAAACCCCGCGCCGGGCGCGCGATCAACCCGACCCTCGACGGATGGCGCGACCTCGTCGCCGACGGTTTCCCGTTCCTGAAGGCGCAACTGATCCGCGACCGCATCGCCCAGTGCGATCCGGCGGGTTGGCGCGCTGCGTTCCACGCCAACCCGGCACTGCTCGACGCCGTGGAGGCCGAGCACGGGCCGAGGAAGCCGCGGGCGCCCGTCCTCGCACGGCCGATCCCCGCCCCGCGCAGACGGTATCACCGCCGCCCGCAGCTCTCGACCTTCTATGGCGCGACCCAATCCACGCGTCCGACGCAGGCCACCGACCTCAGCCTCGAACTCCCGTTTCGCTTCGCGGTGGACCGAAGCCTCCTGCCCGATCGCGTCGCAATCATCGCCCACGTCTTCTATCCCGACCTCTGCGACGAGATCCGCACATGGTTCGCCAACATCCCGGTGCGGTCCGACCTCTTCGTGTCCACCGACACGGACCGCAAGAAGACCGCGATCGAGCAGGCCTTCGCCTGCTTCCCCGGCGGCAGCGTCACCGTCCGGGTGTTCCCCAATGTCGGCCGCGACGTCGCGCCGATGCTCGTCGGCTTCGCCGACGTGCTGCGAGACTACGACGTGTTCCTGCACGTCCATGCGAAACGGTCGTTGCACACGCGGCGCATGGCCCCCTGGCGCGACCATCTCTTCCGCCACCTCCTCGGATCGCCCGAGATCGTCGCCGCCATCCTCGCGCTGCTCGCCGAGCCCGGCATGGGGATCGTGTTCCCCGAGCATTTCGAGCCGGTGCGCCCGAGCCTGAACTGGGGCGGCAACTACGACGCCGCCCGCGAACTCCTGCGGCGGGCGGGGGTGGCTTTGTCCAAGGACCTGATGCTCGAATTCCCGTCCGGATCGTTCTACTGGGGCCGCAGCGCGGCCTTGCGCCCGCTCCTCGACCTCGGCCTGTCGTTTTCTGACTTTCCGGACGAGGCAGGCCAGGTCGATGGCACCCTGGCCCACGCCATCGAGCGCAGCGTGCTCTACGCGGCCGAGGGCAGTGGCCATCGCTGGGTCAAGATCGGGCTCGCCGGCGAGCCGAACCCCGAGACCCGCATGCCGGTCCTCGGTCCCGAGACGCTCGCGGACGACCTCGTGCGGATCGGGCGCAGCCTGCTGCACAACCGTCTTGGCGCCCTGCCGGCGCGCCGGCTGATCCCGGAGATCGCCGACATCCCGACCCGCCGCGACGCAAACCTGCGGCCGCGCCTCAACCTCGTGATCCCGACGCTGGCCCCCGAACAGACCTTCGGCGGCATCACGACGGCGCTGAAGGTCTTCTCGCAGATCGCCGAGGCTCTCGGACCGGGCTGCGACCGACGCATCCTCTGCCGGAATCACGCCGTCGATCTCCGGGCGATGGCGGAGCTTCCCGGCTACGTTCTGGTCCAGGCCGGCGCACCGGATGCCTTCCCGAAGGTCGTGGTCGACCTCGCCGATCCGGATGGCGGCGAACTGGGTCTGCGTCGGAACGACGTTTTCCTCGCGACGGCGTGGTGGACGGCCACCAACGCCTATCGCTGGCAGGCGGTGCAGGGCGCCTACTTCGGGGCCGAGCGGCCGGTGATTTACCTGATCCAGGACCATGAGCCCGACTTCTACGGCTGGTCGTCGCAGCACGCGTTGGCCCGCGAGACCTACGAGCACGGCGAGAAGACGATCGCGCTGATCAACTCCGAGGAACTGGCCGAAGTCATGACTCGTCGCTACCACCTGCCCGATGCGCAGGTCGTGCGCTTCTTCATCAACCCCGCGATCGCTCGCAATCTGATCCCGTGCCGCCGAGAGCGGATCATCGTCGTCTACGGGCGGCCGAGTACGGCACGCAATGCCTTTCCGACCCTCTGCGCCGCGCTCCAGCTCTGGCAGCAGGCCAATCCGACGGCGGCGCGCATCTGGCGGATCATATCCGTCGGCGAGGCCTATGCCCCCGAGCAGGCGGGCGTGATCGAGAACCTGGAGATCGCCGGCAAGCTGCCGCTCGGCGCCTATGCCGAGCTCCTGTCGCGGGCCTCGATCGGCGTCGCGCTGATGCTGTCGCCCCACCCGAGCTATCCGCCGCTGGAGATGGCGCAGGCCGGCCTCCTGACGATCACCAACGGGGCGGAGGGCAAGGATCTGTCGCGCCGCGCGACCGGCATCGTGTCCCTCGACCATGCGACGCCGCAGCGGCTCGCCGCCGCCCTCGAACGGGCCGTCGCCGAGGCGGAGACCGCCTGGATCGGGCGGGTTCGCGATCGTACGCGGATCGTGGATCTTCCCTGTGGCATTCCCGAATTCAACGCTGGCCATATTGCAGCTCGGGTGATGAGCTGGTTGTAGATTTTCTGGGTCATTCGCATAAATTGTATTGTATTCTATGGCATGACGATAGGATAACTTAAATATAATTTGTTTACAATCGAAAGTCATGCGGTATTTTGGTTCTGTAATTCGCAATAATTCAGCCAAATCCCGAACTATACCGGCTGTAACTTACCGCCTTACTGATCGGTCTGTAAAACCGAACGTCTCCGACTTCTGCAACAAGTCGCGAGCGGACCCAGGTCGTGGTTCCGAGCCGTAAGAATTGGACTCTTAGCCAGGCTCACGGTCGGGTCACGCAGGGACACCTCGACCGCGGCGGTCACCTCGTCGTCGGGGAACGCCTTGGCCTCGAAGAGGTCGCCGGTGGTGGGATCTGCCCTGGGGCGATCCCAGATCGGGCAGGGCAGGGCGCGACCGGGGCTGGGGCTTTCCGCTTGTCGTCGGGCCAGCGTCGCGGTACGCAAGAGCACGGTTTCTGCCGCCGTTTCTGTCGCCTGCACCGGAACAGTATCGATGGCAGAGCCTGAATTCGAAGTCGCAACAACGGCTTGGGCCTGTAGCTCAATGGTTAGAGCCGACCGCTCATAACGGTCTGGTTGCAGGTTCGAGTCCTGCCGGGCCCACCACTCATTCAAATCAATGACTTAGCCAACGATTTACCGACACAGTCGGCATCGTTTATCGGCAGCAACGACTCCGTGCGACTGTCAGCCGCTGGCTGTGATTCGGCGTCGGCGGAGAACGTTGTTCAAGCTTGGTGCCGACGTTGGACCTTATCGGTTGCCGAGACGCGTCCAGCCGGCCTTAGAAGCCGCATTAGGGCCGTTCCGCAACGCCGAGGCGGGCTTTGCCTCGCGACCTTTCTCGGACGGCTCCTGGACGGCTCC
>CAZZZJ010000059.1:0-12383 GCA_964658355.1 Beijerinckiaceae bacterium | reverse complement strand
GCCCGGTTCCACATCATGTCCGAATGGGCGGCGAGGTCGCGCCAGGAATGTCCGGCCGCGGTCAGCGCCGCGAAGTCCGGCAGCGCTTCGGGATCGTGCCCCGGCAGCACCGTCTCGCGCGAGACGCTGACATGCGCCACCGGCCTCACCCCGCGCCAGGAGGCGCACACGCGGGCGATCCGCGGATCCTCCGGCTCGATATACGCACCCCGGCTCTCGACCCAGTGATGATGCAGGTCGAGCACGACCGGCACGCTGTCTTCGAGCGCCAGCACCGCATCGAGCCCGAAGGCGTTCTCGTCGTTCTCGACGGTGATGAGGTCGCGTGCCGTCCGCGACAGGCTCGCCAGGGCTTCCCGGAACCCCTCCGTGCCGGGATCGCGCGCGCCGACATGGATGTTGATGTGCGCCCCGTGCGGGTGCCAGCCGCCGCCGTAGCCCAGCAGCGCCATCAGTTCGGCGTGGTACTCGAACTCCGCGATGCCGTTCTCCGCGGCCGCCGAGTTGCGCGAGGCGATCACGCAGAACGGACCGGGATGGAAGCTGAGGCGCACGCCGGCCGCGCGGGCGGCCTCGCCGCAGCGGGCAAGCCCCGCCTCCACGAGGCGACGCATCTCGGGTGCGGCGTAGACGTCCCGCGCCACGGCGTGGGTGTAGCCCGGCAGGACGTTGCTCGCCATGCGCAGCAGGCGCTCGATCGGCGGCCGGCCGGCGACCCAGGCGATCTGGCGCTCCAGGGCCCCGAGGTTGTGGCGCACCAGGGCCTCGATCTTCGCGCGCCGCGCCGCGGGCGCCAGCGCCGCCAGGGAAGCCATGGTCGCGTTGGTGAGGTTCATCCGAAGCGTCGCCTCCCGGGCGGCCTTCAGGGTCTTGAAGCCGTCCGGCGGCGGCGTGAGCACGAACTTGCAGCAGAATCCGAGGCGGGGTGCATCATCGATCATGGGGCGAGAACGCCGGAGCCGCGGTTTCGTCCCGCGCCCCCGGCGCGCGGCTGCGAGGGCCGGTGCCCGACGCCCGCACGACGCGGCGGAGCCGTCTTGCGGGGTTACGCGTTCCCTGCCGGATCCTCCCGCCTTGGAAGCCCTGATGCGCATCGCCCTGCTCGCCTTCGTCGTCGCCCCTTTCGTCGTGGCCATGGCCGCTCCGGCCCACGCCGAGTCCGCGGCGAAGCGCGGCAATGCGGACCTGAAGAAATACTGCACCGGGGACGCGCTGAAGCTCTGCGGCGACATCGACCCGGACGATCCGGCGATGGATGCGTGCTTCAAGAAGAACCGCGACGCGCTGACGGAGAATTGCCGCCGTGCGATCGACGCCTACGCGCGCTCCGGCGGCAAGTAGGGATCCCGCACGGGATCCGTCATCCGGCCGTCACGGGGGCCGCTTAACGGGACGCCCTCGCCGCGCCGTCGGCACCACGTCCTTGAGATCATGCCGAAGCATGTCTGCCTCGACCCGCACGACCCCTATGCGCAGCGCGAGGTCCAGGTCGAATTCGAGCGCATCGGATCGGGCTTCCGCCTGATCGCGGCGATCGACGATCGGGACGACGACATTCTTCTCGACCTGGTCGACGCGCAGCGCGCCGACCTGATCCGCGAGATCTCCGACGCCGACCGCTCCGCCGCCGGCCTCGTCCGCCCGGCATTCGCCGGCATGGGCGACCGGCCGTCTGCGCCATGCTGAGGCTCGGCCGTGCCGACGACGCGGACGGCCCCGATGCGCTGCCGGCCCGGGCCGGCGGGCGCACGAGCCGGATGCCGCTCTACATCGCGGCAACCCTCCTCCTCGTCTTCGCCTCCGACCTGCTGATCCTGCTTCTCCGGGCCTGACGGATCGCGGCGGGATGCCCGCGGCGGGTCTCCTGGCGGGTCTCTTGGCGATGGCCGGCCTTCGCCATCGGCGCTAAGGTCGCGCGAACAGCGAGCGCCCTCGCCGACCGGAGCCGTGCGGCGAAGGCCGCGATCGGCCCCGCGTCCCCGGCACCGGTCGCACCATGGTCCATACCGGCTACAATCCGGCTCTCGTCGCCCTGTCCCTGGCGATCGCCGTGTTCGCCTCCTACACGGCGCTCGATCTCGCCGGGCGCATGCGCGGGTCCGCCCGCGGACCGCGCTGGGCCTGGATCGCCGGGGCCGCGCTGGCGATGGGCGGCGGCATCTGGTCGATGCACTTCGTCGGCATGCTCGCCTTCGAGATGGGCATGCCGGCCGCCTACGACCTGTCGCTGACCCTCGCCTCCCTGCTGATCGCGGTGGGTTCCACCGGCGCGGCCTTCGTCCTGATCAGCCGGCCGGGCGCGCACCTCCGCGAGGTCCTCGTCGGCGGTCCGCTGATGGGCGTGGGCGTCGCCGGGATGCACTACACGGGCATGGCGGCGATGCGGGTGCCCGGCAACCTTGCCTACAGCCTGCCCGTCGTCGCGCTGTCGGTCGCAATCGCCGTCACCGCGGCGACGGCGGCGCTGTGGCTGACCTTCCGGCGGCACGACGTCTGGCAGAAGCTCGCCGCCGCGTTCGTGATGGGCCTGGCGGTCGCCGGCATGCACTATACCGGGATGGCGGCGGCGACGTTCACGGCCGAGGAGGCCGGCGCGCACGCGGCCCATGTCGGCGGCGTCGGCACGGGGCAGCAGAACCTCGCCCTGTCCGTCGGCGGCGCGACCTTCCTGATCCTGTTCCTCGCCATGCTGGCCTCGTCCATCGACCAGCAGCGGGTCCAGCGCGAGCTGCGGGCCAGCGAAGCGCGGTTCCGCGCGGCCGTGCAGGCGGTGCGCGGCGTGCTCTGGACCAACGACGCCGAGGGCCGGATGGTCGGCGAGCAGCCCGGCTGGTCGGCGCTCACGGGGCAGGCGCCTGCCGACTACGAGGGCTTCGGCTGGGCGAGCGCGGTGCATCCCGACGACGTGCCGCCGACCGTCGACGCCTGGAACGCGACGGTCGCCGCACGGCGGCCCTTCGTGCACGAGCACCGGGTCCGCGCGCGCGACGGCAACTGGCGCCACTTCGCGATCCGTGCCGTGCCGGTGCTCGACGATCGCGGCGCGATCGCCGAGTGGGTCGGCGTGCACACCGACATCACCGAGCAGCGCGAGGTCGAGGCCGAGCTGCGGGAATCCAACGAGGAACTGCAGCGCTACGCCTACATCGTCAGCCACGACCTGCGCTCGCCGCTGGTCAACGTCATGGGCTTCACCTCCGAACTGGAAGAGGCCCGAGCCGAGATCCGCATGGCCATGGGCGATCACCCGCAGGCCGACCGGATCGATGCGGAGCTCGGCGAGGCCCTCGGCTTCATCGGGGCCGCCGTCACCCGGATGGAAGGCCTGATCGCCGCCATCCTGAAGCTCTCGCGCGAAGGGCGGCGCACCTTCGCGCCCGAGCGCCTCGATCTGACGCCGCTCCTGCGATCGCTCGCCGACGCGCAGCGGCATCAGATCGAGACGGCCGGGGCGACGGTGATCGTCGCGCCCGACCTTCCCTCGATCGTGGCGGACCGGCTGGCGGTCGAGCAGGTGATCGGGAACCTCATCGACAACGCCGTGAAGTACCTCGACCCGGGCCGACCCGGGCGGATCGCGATCACCGCCTCGCCGGCCGGCGGCAACCGTGTGCGGATCGCCGTCACCGACAACGGCCGCGGGATCGCCGAGCGCGACCATGCCCGCGTGTTCGAGCTCTTTCGCCGCTCCGGGGTCCAGGACCGGCCGGGCGACGGGATCGGGCTCGCGCACGTCAAGGCGCTGGTCCGTTCGCTGGGCGGACGCATCGACCTCACCTCGACGTTGGGCGAGGGCACAACCTTCGAGGTGACGCTGCCGCGCGAGGCGGCTACAGGTCGTGGGGCACACGGCGCTCCGATGACGCTGGCCGCGGAATGACCCTGGAGGCCGCATGAACGCCGTCAGCATCGTGATGATCGAGGACGACGAAGGGCACGCCCGGCTGATCGAGCGGAACATCCGCCGGGCCGGCGTGAACAACCCGATCATCCCGTTCCGCGACGGGACCTCGGCCCTGGCCTTCCTCCTCGGGCCGGACGGCTCGGGCGAGGCGAGCGCGCGGCGCCACCTGCTGATCCTGCTCGACCTCAACCTGCCGGACATGACCGGGATCGACATCCTGGAGAAGGTGAAGGCCAACCCCCATACCAAGCGTTCGCCGGTCGTCGTCCTGACCACGACGGACGACAGCCGCGAGGTCCAGCGCTGCTACGATCTCGGCGCCAACGTCTACATCACCAAGCCGGTGAACTACGAAGGCTTCTCGAACGCCATCCGGCAGCTCGGGCTGTTCTTCTCGGTGATCCAGGTGCCCGAGAATCCATGACCGGCCCCCCGTCCGCCACGCCCGACCCGTCCGGCAAGGCCCGCATCCTCTACATCGACGACGATCCGGGGCTCGCGCGCCTCGTCCAGCGCGCGCTCTCGACGCGCGGCTACGCGGTCGAGCTCGCCGGCGACGGCGATGCCGGCCTGGAGCGGCTGGCGCAGGGCGGCATCGACGTCGTCGCCCTCGACCATCACATGCCGGGGCAGACCGGGCTCGACGTGCTTCCGGCGATCCGCGCGTTGCCGGACGCGCCGCCGGTGGTCTACGTCACCGGCTCCGAGGACAGCCGTGTCGCGGTGGCGGCGCTCAAGGCCGGCGCGGTCGACTACGTCTGGAAGGACGTGCAGGGGCAGTTCCGCGAGCTGCTCGGCGGCGCGATCGACACGGCGCTCCGCCAGGAGGCCTTGCGCCGGGACAAGGAGCGCGCCGAGGCGGAAGTCCGCGCGGCACGCGACCATGCCGTGATGCTGCTGCGCGAGGTCAACCACCGGGTCGCCAACTCGCTCGCCCTCGTGGCGGCGCTGACGCACATGCAGACGAGCGCCGTGTCGGACCCGGCCGCGAAGGCGGCGCTCGAGGAGATGCAGGCGCGGATCTCGGCCATCGCCGGCATCCATCGCCGGCTCTACACCTCCGACGACGTCGAGGCCGTCGAGCTCGACGCCTACCTCGCCAGCCTCGTCGAGGAGCTGCAGGCCGCAATGCGGGCGACCGGCCGCAACCACGCCATCCGCCTGAGCGCCGATCCCGTGCGGCTCGCCACCGACAAGGCGGTCTCCGTCGGCGTGGTCGTGACCGAATTGGTGACCAACGCCTACAAGTACGCCTACCCCCTCGATGCGGCCGGCGAGATCCGGGTCGAGCTCCGACGCCAGGCCGAGGATACCCTCGAGCTCGCCGTGGAGGATGACGGGATCGGCTGGACGGGCGAGGGACGGCCGCGCGGCACGGGCCTCGGCTCGCGCATCATCCGGGCGATGGCGACGAACCTGCGGTCTGGCCTCTGCTACGTCCCCGACCGCATCGGTACGCGGGCCGTGCTGTCGTTCCGGACCTGACGGTGGCGTTCCAGCGCCTTCACCGACCCGTCCGGACGGGCGCGGCCTGTTCCGGGACGGCACCGGCGCTGAGGTGCGGCGATACGGGCGGCCCCGTCCGCGTGGCGATCCAGAGCACGTTCCGCGGACCCTCCCCGCTCGCGCGGGACCGCACCCGGACTTCCTCGACGGAAAAGCCGGAGCGAGCGAGGCGCGCCTTGAACTTGCGGTCCGGCCGACCGGACCAGACCCCGAGGATGCCGCCCGGGCGCAGGGCATAGTGCGCGCGCTTCAGGCCCCAGCCGTCGTACAGGCGGTTGTTCTCGCCGCGGACCATGCCCTCCGGGCCGTTGTCGACGTCGAGCAGGATGGCGTCGAACGCGGCCGGGCCGGACTGGATCAGGCGGTTCACGTCCGCCTCGTGCAGGGCGACGCGGGAATCGTCGAGGCTGCCGGCGAACAGGTGCGCCAGCGGGCCGCGCGCCCACGCCACGACCGCGGGCACGAGTTCGGCGACGACGATGTTCGCCTCCGGCCCGAAGGCCTCGAGCGCCGCCCGCAGGGTGAAGCCCATGCCGAGGCCGCCGATCAGCACGCGGGCCTGCGGCCGGTCCCGCAACCGCGCCGCGACGAGGGTCGCGAGCGCCCGCTCCGACTCGCAGTGCCGGTCGCGCATCAGGTCCTGGCCGCCGACCGTGATCGCGAAGGCGTCGCCCTGCCGCATCAGGTGCAGCACGGTCTTCTCGCCGGGAACGGGACCGGTGTCGACATGGACCCAAGACGTCACGGATGTCCTCCCGCCGTCCGGCGGCGTGGCTGCAGGAACACCCGTGTATCAGCGGTTCGGGAACGCCGCGAGGCTCGCGTCCGCTGCGGTCGCAGCCGCTATTCGGTCGTCGCGGTCAGGTCGATCCGGCCGAGCAGCGTCGCCGGGTTCTCGGCGGCCGCGACGTCGGCCGCGCTGAGGCCGGCCCCCTGCGTGGCCTTGGCGCGAAGGCGGAGCTGCCCGGGCCTGATGATGAAGCGGGCGACCGCCTGACCCAGTTCGGTGGCGCCGGGCATCGTCGGTCCGAGCACCTCCGGGATGCCGAGGCGGGCATAGGCGGCGTACGCGATGCGCAGGTCCTCCGCGGCGACGCCCTGCTGTCTGGCCTGCATCGCCAGGATGCGGTCGAGGAGACCGCGATCCTGGACGTCGAGGTCGAGGGATCGGGCGGTGGCGCCGAGGGCCGCGCGCATCGCCGCATCGGAATCGCGGCCGAACAGGTCCTTCGACACGTTCCCGAGGACGGCGCGCAGCTTCGCGGAGCCCATTCCTCCGCCTTCGAAGGCGATCTCGTGCACGTCGAGCTGCCGGCTCGCCTCGCTCCAGGCGAGGTCGGCCCTGATGCTGGTGGCGATGTCGCTGTAGCCGAGGCCCGCGAGCTGGCCGGAGGGGTCCTTCCCGGACAGGGCCGCGACCGGCACGGACAGGTCGCGCATCGCAAAGCGCATGCGGGTCGGCAGGCCCTCGACGAAGTCGGAGGTCGCGAGTTCGAGTCCGTCGAGAGTAAAAGACCCCGTACCGGCGGCCAGGCCGCCCTTCACGACCTCGATGCGGCCGAGCCGGATCGCGCCGACCTGCGGCACGAAACGCCGGGCCTCGGCCGGCCCGATCTCGGAACCCGTCGCGGCCGCCGACGCCATCCCGTCGATGAGGCTGCGCAGCGAGATGTCCTCGACCGCGATGGCGGCGATGCGCGCGGTGAGATCCGGGCCTGCGGTCTCGAACCCGTCCAGGCGGAGGCTTCCCGGCGCACCGGCCGCCTCGGCAAGGCCGATCCGCGCGATCCGTCCGGTCGTCCCGCCCGGGTCGGAATAGTCGACGCCGATCGCCTCCAGGCTGCCGATCTCGAAGGCGCTCAGAAGGTCGGACGCCGCCGCCAGCCCGCGGGCGCGCGCGCCGCCATCGGCCCCCTTGTCGAGACCGTCCCCGATCCGGTCGAACGTCGTGCCGAGGCCGGCGGCGGTGCGGCGGCTGCGATAGTCGCGGCCCGCGATCCGCGCGATCCGGACGACATCGCCATCCGGGTTGGTCAGCGTGGTGCCGTCCAGGGCGGCGCCGGCGAACACCGTGCCGCGGGTGCGCGCCTCGTCCGTCGCCCGCGGCATCAACGGAGCGAGCAGGTGGTCGGCATCGACCGAGGCCGCCTCGAACCGCGCGAACGCCGCCCGGCCGGGCTTGCCGGCCTCCCCGAACGTGGCCGATCCCGGACCGATGGCGACCGAGCCGATCCGGCCATCGCCGACGTCGGACAGGCGGATGTCCCGCAGGTCCGCGGAGGCCGCACCGGCCGGTCCCGACGTGATCGCGAGGTCCGGCACGACGATCTCGCGAGCCCTCACCGCGGCGAGGCGCTCGCGGAGATCGCCCGGTGCCGCAGGGTCGAGGAGGCGGGCGAGGTCCTCGCGCGTCAGGCGCGTGCCGCGCACCTCGATGCGGGCCGCGGTGAGCGTCAACTCACCGGAGACGTAGCGGACGCGTTCGGCGAGGAGGCCGTCGCTGCCGAGCGCGGTGATGCTGGCCGGATCGATCGGGAGAGCCGGCGGCACGCTGGCCGTCGGGGGCGCAGGGCTCTGCTCGGGAGGCGCCGCGCCGGTGCCGCGCGAGAAGAAATCGGATGCCTTCGGCTTGGCAGGCGCATCCCCGGCATCCCGCGAGAAGAAATCGGACGTTCGCGGCTTCGGCGCCTGCGCCGATGCGACGGCGATGCAGCCGAGAAGCAGGACCGCTGACGGAAGGATCGGCTTCATGGCGGCGGGGCGTCCGGGCATCGAGGATGCGTCCAGGAAGCGTGCCGCGCCGGGTTTGTCGAGGTCATGGGCCGGTGCTTCCCCCGGCAACGCGGGAAACAGGGCGCAACCGGGCAGCGTGGTACGAAAGCGGCGCGTCGTCAGGAATCGGCGGTGAGCGCCGCCCCGGCCCGTCCGCGAGCCCTGTGCACGATCCTGGTGGCGCGCGCGATCCGGCGCACGCCGAACGCCACCAGCAGGCCGGCGGCGACCAGGAACGGACTCGCGACGATCGAGGCCGCCACGATCTCGGAGCCGATCAGCACCGCGAGCGCCTTCACCATCGCGTCGAGGAAGACGAAGAACGCAGCGATGAGAAGCACGACGATCGTCCCGAGGAGCGCGAACAACCCGATCAGCGCGCGGATGTTGCCGTCGATCTCGGTCCGGGCGAGGTCGAGCGTCCGTCCGACCAGGCGACTGCTCTCGCGCAGGATTCCGAGGGTCAGCGCGAAGGTGCTCTCGGGGGTGCGATCCTGCATCGAGTCGTGCCGTCGTCCGGAATGGGTGCGGGGAAGGAGGCCGAGGAGCCATGCACCGCCTCGGCGCGGCTACCAACCCCGGATGCGCCCCGGCGTTCCCGACCGGCGGGGCGCGACGCTCAGCGCGGTTCGACCCGCAATGCGAGCAGGGTCTCGCAGCGATCCCGGATCAGCAGGCCGACGATCCGTCCCGCATCCCAGATGCACGTCAGGAGGGCGTGAACCGCGCTGGAGACCAGGATGAACGCGGCGAAGGCGCAGAAGGGAATGCTCAGGAGGAGCCCGATCACCAGGGCGGCCGCGACCCGCTCGGCCAGACGGCGTTCGAGCCGCATCCCCGGGGCGAGGTCGAGCAGGCGTTCGTAGAGCATGGGAAACCCGCTCGATCGGGGACGGCCGACAGGACGACGCAGGAACGCTCTGCCGATGCAACGTCGTCGCGGGCCCGGCGTTGCATCGGCCGGTGCGAAAAAGGCCGCCGGCCGCCTCAGCGCGTTCCGCCGGCAAAGACCTGTGCCGCCGGGGCGATCACGACGAGATTTCCGCACGGCGCCTGGCGCGAGAGGACCGCGCTCGCGACCCCCCAGACGTACAGGCCGCGCCGGTCCTGCCCCACCACGGGCCCGCCGGAATCGCCGAAGCAGACCCGGCCGCCGTTCACGCGGGCGATGGTCAGCCCGGTGCTCGATGCCGCGACGGGCGTCAGGCTCGCGGTGCGGAGACGGCCGACGACGCGACCCGACAGGCCGTTCCCGGCGACGCGCAAGGTTCGGGGCACCCGGCTCGGATCGGAGGCGAGCGGCACCGGCACGCGGTCGTGCACGGGCGAGGCGAGGCGCAGCACCGCGAGATCCAGCGACAGACTGTTCAGATCGACATCGACCACGTTCGAGGTCATCTGCCCGGGATCCGGGCTGTAGCGCGCGATCACGCGGGCGGTGCGCACCGGTTTCACCGGTTCGCTGCCCCGGAAGAACACGACGAGCGAGCCGAGCGGATCGCCGTTGACGCAATGGGCCGCCGTGAGGATCAGGTCCGGGGCGATCAGGACGCCGGTGCAGCGCGAGAGGTGGAGGCCGTCCTCGGGCGCGGTCACGGTTCCGAGCCCGACGGTGGCCTGCGCGAGCGCATCGCCGGATCGTCCCGACGTGCCGCCCTCGATCGCCGCGGCGGGCGCGGCCCCCAGAACGATCGCGAGGAGCGGGCCGGGAAGGCGCAGGGCGGGGCGAACGGCCCGTCGGGACAGGATCGAGAATCGGGACACGCGGGGCCTCGGGAGTGTCGAATACGCCTCGCAGAGATCATCCCGGTGCGCCGGAAGGGCAATCGGGCGCGGGGACGCGGGGATCGGCGTCGTCCTACGCTTTCACGAGTCGCGCCGCGTTTCGTCCTTCGCCTCGAGATCCTTGAGCATGGCGATCACCGAGCGGCGCAGGTCCGCATCGCCGATCGATTGAAACAGCCGCAACAGTTCGACGGGGTCCACCTCGGAACCCTGCGTGCCGGAGCGCGGCGAGAGGAAGAACGCCGTGTCGACGCGAAGAAGCTCCGCGATCTTTCCCAGCAGGATCTGCGCCCGTTCGGATCGGTCCGATCCGCTGTTCCGGCCGTCGTCCACGTCGGGCTCCTCACGTCATGTCTCTCGTTATACAACCTAGAATAAACTCGCAATGCCCTATAAACAGGGCAGGATGGTGTCTGTCCAGCGCATGGCGGGACGGCGGACCCAGTTCGCGTACGGAAGACGACGGCCGCTTCCGTCGTACCGCCCCTACGAGACGGCTGCGCAACCCATGATCACGAAGGCTATCGACGTCACCTACGGCCTGTTCCAGTCCTTCGACCGGGCCACCTCGGTGGACGAATTGAACCGCACCCTGCTCTCCGCCGTGTCCAAGCTCGGCGTCGAGAGCACGTTTGCCGGGATCATTCCGATCCCGGGCACCAGCCGGCGCGAGCAGGCGGCTCATGTCCTCCTCGACAGTACGCCTGCCGGCTGGACCGACCGCTACTTCAAGGCCGGCCACCTGTTCCGCGATCCGACCATCCACCGCCTGACGACGGACCTGACCGCGTTCCGGTGGTCCGACATCGAGCCGGAATACCGCGCCGACGCTGCCGCCCGGCGCGTGATGGAGGAAGCCGGCGATTTCCGCCTGCGCCAGGGCTTCACCGTGCCGCTGATCACCCTCGACGGGCGGGTCGCGGGGTTCAGCTTCGGTGCCGAGCGATTCGACCCCTCGCCGGAATTGCGCGGCATGCTGCAGCTCGTGGCGAGCTACGCCTTCGGTCGATCGATCACGCTGAGCGAAGGTCCACCGCGGCCGGACGTCCGGCTGACGCCGCGCGAGCGCGAGGCCCTGCAATGGGCCGCCGACGGCAAGACCGAATGGGAGATCGGCGAACTCATGTCGATCTCCGAGCATGGGGCCGAGAAGCACCTGCGCTCGATCCGGACCAAGCTCGGGACCGCGAGCCGGACGCACGCCGTCGCGGAGGGGTTTCGGCGCGGACTTCTGAAGTAGGCGCGACCCTCCGCGGATCGAATACCGGTTCGTCGAAAGTCCTCCGGATCCGGCGGTGGCGCCGCCCGTTGAGTGCTTCGGCGAATGGATCGGATTTAATCAAAGACCCGATCTTCGAAGTCGAAAATGGTACGCGATCGCGTACTTTCGGGCGAATACTTAGGGGCGATACTGACGGCCATCCAATGGAGGCCGATTTGATCCATATCGTCACGCCCGAGAATATCGATCGCTACCGCGGTGCCATGGAGCAGGCCTACCGCCTGCGGCACCAAGTCTTCGTCGAGGAGAAGGGCTGGCAGGACCTGGCCAAGCCCGACGGACGCGAGACCGACCAGTTCGACGACGGCCATGCCGTCCACATGCTGGCGATGCAGGATGACCGCGTCGTCGGATACCAGCGCATGCTGCCGACAACCCGCCCCTACCTGCTCACCGAAGTCCTGCCGGAACTCTGCGAGGTCGCGGCCCCGAAGAGCGCCCATGTCTGGGAATGGACCCGCTACGCCGTGCAGCGCGATACGCGCGACCGCGGCCGCATCCTGAGCCCGGTCGGCAGCGCGCTGCTCACGGGCATCGTCGAGTGGGGCCTGGAGAACGGGATCGAGTCGATCGTCATCGAGATGAACCCGCTCTGGCTGCTGCGCCTGGTGCAGCTGCATTTCCGCGTGACCCCGCTCGGCCTGCCCTGTCGCATCGCCGGCGAGGACACGCTCGCGGTGGTCGCGGCCTTCGATGTCCGCACGCTCCGCCGCCTGCGCGAGACGCGGGGCGACGACGCCTCCGTGCTGACTGTCCGCCCGGCCCTGCCGCAGCGCCTCGCGAGCTGAGCGCCCCTGAATCCGGCGCGATGCCGCCGGCCCCTGACCGACCCAACCTGCGAACGAACCGATGATCCGACAGCCACCCCCCGCTTCCCCCGAGACCGTCCACCCGATGGAGCGCCTCGCCGAGATCTGCATCGAGGCGCACGGCCTGATCGAGGAGGCCGGCACGCCGGAGATGAAGGCGACCCTCGAGGCTCTCCTCGTACGGGTCGGCTTCGGACTGGTCGAGCGCCTCGACGCGCAACGCCGCTCGGCCTGATCCCCGATCGCATCGTCCGGCGCAGAACCGGCAACCGCTTCGGCGGACGATGCTCCGGCGGCGTGCCACGCCGTCCCTGCCCGCCGGCGA
>CAZZZJ010000058.1:10538-12503 GCA_964658355.1 Beijerinckiaceae bacterium | reverse complement strand
TTCGAGGGCATGCGGCTCATGATGGCGCCGGCGCGCATGGCCGCCGACATGGCGCGGTTCGGGTTGCAGAACCCGGCCAATCCGCTCGCCTATTCGCCTTATGCCCGCTCGATGGCGGCCGGCTGCGAGATGTTCGAGCGGGCCACGCGCCGCTACGGCAAGCCCGCCTTCGGTCTGTCCGAGACGACCGTCGACGGCGCGGTCGTGCCGGTCACCGAGCGCGTGGTGTGGCAGCGCCCGTTCTGCCGGGTGGTCGCGTTCGAGCGCGGTTTCGTGAACCCGCCCGCCGAGCCGCAGCCCAAGCTGCTCATCGTCGCGCCGATGTCGGGCCACTACGCGACGCTGCTGCGCGGCACCGTCGAGGCGATGCTGCCGAGCCATCGGGTCTTCGTCACCGACTGGTCGGACGCGCGCATGGTGCCGCTGCTCGCCGGCCGGTTCGATCTCGACAGCTACATCGACTACTGCAAGGCGATCTTCGCGGCGCTCGGTCCCGACTTGCATGTCATGGCCGTCTGCCAGCCCGCGGTGCCGGTGCTCGCGGCGGTGGCCGTGATGGAGGCGGAAGCCGACCCGGCCGTGCCGGTCTCGATGACCCTCATGGGCGGCCCGATCGACACCCGCCGCTCGCCGACCGCCGTGAACTGCATGGCGCAGGAGCGCGGCCAGGCCTGGTTCGAGAGCAACACCATCTCCTACGTGCCGCCGATCCATCCGGGCGCCTGGCGGGCGGTCTATCCCGGCTTCCTGCAGCTTGCGGGGTTCATGGCGATGAACCTCGACCGGCACAGGGACGCCCATTCCGACATGTTCGACCACCTGGTGAAGGGCGACGGCGATTCGGCCGAGAAGCACCGCGAGTTCTACGACGAGTATCTCGCGGTGATGGACCTCACCGCCGAGTTCTATCTCCAGACCGTCGAGACGGTGTTCGTGAACCACGACCTGCCCAAGGGCACGATGCGCCACCGCGGCGTGCCGGTCGACCTCAAGGCGATCCACCGCTGCGCGATCCTCGCGGTCGAGGGGGAGAACGACGACATTTCCGGCGTCGGCCAGACCCTCGCCGCCCTCGACCTGACGCCGAACCTGGCGCCCGAGCGCAAGGTCTATCACCTGCAACCGGGCGTCGGGCATTACGGCGTGTTCAACGGCTCGCGCTATCGCTCGATCATCGCCCCGCGGATCGCAGCCTTCGTGCGCGAGATGCAAGCGCTTCCCGCCGCGGCCGGCGGGCCGTTGCGGCTGGCGAGCTGAGCGGCGGCCGCGAAAAATCTGCCGCGGCCGCCCTGGAGAGGTGGAAGCGGCGGAGCTAGACTGTCGCCATGCCCTTCGCCCTGCTGCGACGTCCCGATCCCGATCATCTCGACATCGTGCATGCGGGGGAGACCTATCGCGTCGCGGTGCGGCGCCGCCCGACTGCGCGGCGCCTGACGCTGCGGGTCTCGGCAGCGACCGGCGAGGTGGTCATCACCCTGCCGGCCCGCAGCGCGATCGCCACGGCACAGCGCTTCGCCGTGAGCCATGGCGGATGGATCGCCGCGCGTCTCGCCCGCGTGCCGGAGCGGGTGCCGTTCGCGGACGGGGAGACGGTGCCCCTGCGCGGCGTGCCGCACCGCATCGTGCGGCGAGGGTCGCGCAGCGGAATCACCCGGATCGAGACGGACGACGCGGCGCCGGTGATCTCGGTCTCGTGCGGGGTCGAGCACGTGGCGCGCCGGGTACGGGCCTTCCTCGACCAGGAGGTGCGCGGCGACCTCACCGACGCGGTGGCGCATTACACGGCCAAGCTCGGCCAGGGGCCCGTGCGGATCACGGTGCGCGACACCCGCAGCCGCTGGGGCTCCTGTACCGCCGGCGGCGCGCTGAACTTCTCCTGGCGCCTGATCCTCGCGCCTCCCTTCGTGCTCGACTACCTCGTCGCCCACGAGATGGCGCACCTGCGCGAGATGAACCACTCGGCCA
>CAZZZJ010000058.1:1565-10438 GCA_964658355.1 Beijerinckiaceae bacterium | reverse complement strand
GACTACCTCGTCGCCCACGAGATGGCGCACCTGCGCGAGATGAACCACTCGGCCAAGTTCTGGACGCTGCTCGGCGGCCTGTGCCCGGAGGTCGAGGCGGCCGAAGCCTGGCTCAAGCGCAACGGGACGGCGCTGCACCGCTACGGGTAGGCGGTGCTCGGGACTCGGGTACGCCATCGGCCGCAGCGGCGCGGCGATCGCCCTCAGCCCTTCGAGCGCAGCACCCGCTCGCGCGAGACCCGCTCCGCCGGCCAGGTCGGGCGCGGGTCGACCTCGCCCGGATCGAGGGTGCGCGGCGCGATGCTGTCGCAGAGTTCGCGCTGGCGCACGATGATCGGGTTGCCGAATTCGTCGCGGCGGCGGATCAGCCCGCCCTCGCGGCAGAAGCCGGCGATGGCGGCTCTGCCGTTGCGTCGGCCGTAGGGGTTCACCTCCACCGGCGGGTGCTCGACCGTGAGCAGGCCGCTCCGGTTGAGCGAGCGCTCGACATAGGTCGTTCCGCCGACCGGAAGCGGCTCGGCCGTCGCCGCGACGCCGGAGGCGCCGAGCAGCAGGACCGTCAGGGCGAGGACACGCATGGCGCCGGCTCTCGTGTGGTGATGCATCGAAGCGATATCTAGGTCGCACCGCGCGCCGGCGATAGCGCATTGTGGCAACATCGGGTCCGGGCGCTTCGCTTGACAGCGCACGGCCGCGCATGGTCGGAACACGCGGGTTTTCGGCAAGGCTCCGCCCACAAGGGCTGCGAGCGCGCGTGAAGGGATCGTCGGTGCGGCTGCACAGGAGTTTCGATCGTGTCGGGCGCCTCTCGGCGGCGCTTGGCTTCGCGGCCCTCGCGGGATGCCTGTCCGGCGGCGGGGCGCAGGCGCAGGGCATGGTGCGCAAGACCTTCGAGGATTGGCAGTTGCGCTGCGAGACGCCGGCCGGCGCCAAGGCCGAGCAATGCGCCATGGTGCAGTACCTCGCCGCCGAGGACCGCCCGAACCTCACCCTCGTGGTGATCGTGCTGAAGACCGCCGACAACCGCGGCTACCTGCTGCGTGTGGTCGCGCCGCTCGGCGTGCTGCTGCCCTCGGGCCTCGGGCTGAAGATCGACCAGACCGATATCGGCCGCGCCGGCTTCGTGCGCTGCCTCACCACCGGCTGCGTCGCAGAGGTCGTGATGGACGAGGGCCTGGTGCGCCAGTTCAAGGCCGGCACGCAGGCGACCTTCATCGTGTTCCAGACGCCGGAAGAGGGCGTCGGGATCCCGCTGTCGATGAAGGGGTTCGCCGCCGGCTTCGACAGCCTGAAGTGACCATCGGGAGGTGTGGCATGAACGGGGTTCTGGGGATCGGACGGGCCGGCCTCTGCGGGCTGGCCCTCGCGCTCTGCGCGGCGCCCGCGCGCGCCGAGGACGGCAACGTCTTCACCAACCTGTTCAAGTACGGCGGAACGACCGTGCCGCCCTCGCAGCCGAAGGAGCTCGAGGCACCCTACTGCCCGACCATCGACGTGCCGGACGGCGGTGCCGCCCTGACCATCCCGGCCGGGGCGACGGCCGCCGGCATCCGCACCCAGGTCTCCCTCGGGCGCGTCGCCCGCGAATGCACGCGGCGCACCGACGGAGCGATTTCCATCAAGGTCGGCGTCGAGGCGCGCGTCCTGCTCGGGCCCTCCGGTGCCCCGGGCCGGTTCGACGTGCCGTTCACCATCGCGATCAAGCAGAACGACAAGACGATCAACACCCGAAGCCGGCGCATCGCCGTGGTCGTCGGACCCGGCGAGGCGCAGGGCTTCACCTCGGTGGTCGAGGACGACATCCCCGTGCCGGCCGCGATGAGCGCCGATTACGAGATCGTGGTCGGCCTCGGCGGTGCTCCGAAATCGACGAAGCCCAAGCCCCGCCGTCGTGCGCCGGTGGCCGCCGCCCCCTCCGAGGCCCCTGCCGAGGCGGGCGCATCGCAGTGACGCCGCATCCGGGACACGGCCCGTTCCGCGCCTGACCGCCCGGCTCGACCTCGGGCGCGCGACCGCGTTTCACCTGGAGCCGTCGGCCGACCCCGTGTTCGACCGGCGCCTCGTGATGCCGGAGATCGCGCGCGGCGGCTGGGTCGTGCTGACCTACCGCGACCGACCGACGGCACGGCCGCGCCGCCCGATGCTGCGCCTGATCCGGGCCGACGGCGTGCAGGACGTGGTGCTGCCGGGCGTCGGGCAGGCCTGCGCCCACTGGCTCGGGCTCCTGCCGGGCGACGTCCGCGAGATCCGCCTCGCCGCCGAGCCCGGCTTCGTGCTGGAGCGCGTCGGCCGCCGCAGCGAAGCGAGCCTCGTCCTGCAATGTCTCCGGCTCCGGCCGTGGCGCGCGATCTCGGCCCTGTACGAGCGCATCCGCGGCGACGAGCGCCGTTACCGCGACACCCTGCGCGGCGCCTGCGCGGTGACGCCGCGCGCACGGTATTCGGACTGGGCGGCAGCGCGTGGCGCCCTCGCCGCCGAAGGCCACGCGGGGACCACGCCGGACCTCCTCTCCCGCCTGGGAGAGGGGACCCACGATTTGACCGTCATCCGCGTGTCGATCCTGGCCGGCGATAATGGCGTTGCGCTCGCCGCCACGCTCGCGAGCCTGCGGGCGCAAACCTGCGAGCGGTGGCAGGCCACGGTGCTCCGGACCGATGCGGCCTCGCCCTCCGACGATCCGCGCATCGTCGACAGGCTGTGGCGCGACGATCGTCCGCTGCACGACCTCTTGGGCCGCGGCGCGTTCTGCGTCCTCGAAGCCGGCGACCGTCTGGCGCCGGATGCGCTCGCCTGCCTCGTTGCCGGGATCGCGCAGGCGGATGTCGCCTATGCGGACGAACTGCGCGACGGCGTGCCCCGGCTCAAGCCGGATTGGAGCCCCGATCTCGCCCGCGCCACCGGCTACCAGGGACGGCCGTGGCTCGCCGCCTCCGCCCTGCTGGCGCGCCTGCCGGATGGACCGGTCGGGCCGATGCAGACGTTTTCCCTCGCCCTCGGCCTGATGCTCGGGCAGGCGGCGACGCGCATCGCGCACATCCCGCGCGTTCTGGCCGAGACCGCCGGCGCCGACCCGGATGCCGCGGCGCGGGCCGCAGCACTCGCCCGCCATCGCCCCGACACCGCCGAGCCGATGGTCCGGGGGGGCGTCGTCGACCTGGCGTGGCCGCTTCCCGATCCGCCGCCGCTCGCCAGCATCGTGATTCCGTCGCGCGATCGGCTCGACCTGATCGCGCGGGTCTGCCGCGGCGTGCTGCACGAGACCGCCTATCCGGCGATCGAGTGCGTGATCGTCGACAACGGCTCGACCGACCCGGCGGTACTCGCGCTCTACGACACACTTCGGCGCGACCCGCGCGTGACGATCGTGGCGTACGATGCACCGTTCAACTTCTCGGCGATGGTCAATGCCGGGGTCGCCGCATCGAGGGGCGCCGTCGTCGTGCTGCTCAACAACGACGTGGCGGTGCTCGATCCCGACTGGCTCGGCGCGATGGTCGCCCAGGCGATGCGGCCCGAGGTCGGCGCGGTCGGCGCCAAGCTGCTCTATGCGAACGGCACGCTGCAGCATGCCGGCGTCGTCGTCGGGCTCGGCGGCCGGGCCGGGCACATCCTGCGCAAGCGCGCCGGCGACAGCCCGGGCCATCTCGGGCAGATGCGCGTCGCGCACGAGGTTTCGGCCGTCACCGCCGCCTGCCTCGCTGTTTCACGGGAAAACTATCGGGCGGTCGGCGGCTTCGACGCGGAGGCCTTCCCGGTCGATTTCAACGACGTGGATTTCTGCCTCCGCCTCGGAGACGCCGGCTTCAAGACGGTGTGGACGCCGGCCGCGACCCTCGCCCACCTCGAATCGGTGAGCCGCGGCCCCTTGGTCGGGGTGAAGCGACTCCGGTTCGAAGCCGAGGCCGCGCGCTTCTCCGAGCGCTGGCGCGACGTGATCCGGCACGATCCGTTCTATCATCCCGCCCTGTCGCTCACGACCTTCGGCGAGGATCTGGAATAGCCGTGGCAGGCCCGATCACGCTCGGCCTCGCGTTCGCACGTCATCCGCGATGGGCCGGGGACATCCTATGGGCCCGGCTGACCGGGCGGCGCCTGCGCGCGCGCCAGCGGCTCGCGGCCCTCGTCGGCATCGACCATCGGCTGGCGCTGCCGCCCGGCATCCTCGACCGGTATCGGACGGAGTCCGAGACCGGCGACCGCTCCGATCTGCACGTGCTGACGGCGCCGGGCCATGTCCTCGTCGCGGGTGCGCGCCAAACCTTCGCCGCCGCCTTGGCCGCCGATTCCGGCCTGCACGCGCTCTACGGCGACGCCCTGGTCCAGGCGGGGCCCGGCGGGCCGGTGTTTCCGCAGCTGCGCCCGGCCTTCGATCCCGATTACCTGATGGCCGTCGACTGGCTCGGCCCGGTGCTCGCCGTGCGCCGGACGAGCTTTTGGGACGTCGCTGGCGGGGACGCGGAGATCGGCGCGCTGGAGGCCGCCTTCCGCATCGCCGAGCGCTTTGGCCCCGACGCGATCGGGCACCTGCCGGAGATCGTGTCGGTTCGGATCGAATCGGATCTCGATTCCGACCGCGCTTCTTCCCTTCCTCCTCTGTGGGGGAGGGTACCCTGCGCGGCAGGCGGGTAGAGGGAAGCGGCGCGTCCGGATACGGCGCTCCCCGCTCTCGACCCTCGCTCACGCGAGGCCCACCCTCCCGCGCAGGGGGGGGAGGGAAGGCGCGTGCATCGCGGCGATCGTTTCGAAACCCGTCTCCCGATCCTCCGCCGCCATCTCGACCGCACCGGACGGACCGACACGCAACTCGCGCTCGAACCCGACGGCGTCGTCTCGATCCGGCATCCGTTGCCCGATCCGCTCCCCCGCGTCAGCCTGATCGTCCCCACCCGCGACCGCGTGGACCTGCTGCGGCCCTGCATCGACAGCCTGCGCGCCCGTACCGACTGGCCGGACCTCGAGATCCTGGTCGCCGACAACGACAGCCGCGAGCCCGACACCCGAGCCTATTTCCGCACCCTGGAAGGGGAGGGCGTCCGCATCGTCCCGTGCCCCGGCCCGTTCGACTTCGCCGGCATGAACAACGCCGCCGCACGCGAGGCGCGGGGTGCGCTGCTCGCCTTCGTCAACAACGACGTCGAGGCCTACGAACCGGACTGGCTCCGCAGGATGGCGCGCGAGGCGCTGCGCCCGGACGTCGGCGCGGTCGGCGCCAAGCTGCTCGACGGCGAAGGCCGGATCCAGCACGGCGGCATCGTGCTCGGCACCGGCGGCCTCGCGACCCATGCCCACCGCCACTTCCCCGGCGCAGCGCCCGGCTATGGCGGGCGCCTGCGGGCGACGCACGCGGTGTCGGCCGTCACCGCGGCCTGCCTCGTGGTCGAGGCGGCCAAGTTCCGCGCGGTCGGCGGCTTCGATCGCGAAAACTTCGCGGTCGATTTCAACGACGTCGACCTGTGCCTGCGCCTCGCTGCGGCCGGCTACCGGACGCTGATGGTGCCGGGCGCGGTCCTGCATCACCGGGAGGGCGCGAGCCGCAGGCGTTCGCCGGAAGCGCAGGCCCGCCACGCCCGCGAGATCGCCGCCCTTCAAAAGCGATGGGGGCCGCTGCTGGCGCAGGACCCCCATTATCACCCGGGATTCGACCCCGATCTCTCGACCCACGCGCGGCTGCGCGACGGGGACCTGGCCGAACCTACTGGACCAGGCGCGGTCCGCCGGTCTGGACCTTCTCGTTCTCCGACATGATGCCGAGGCGCTTGGCGACTTCCGTGTAGGCCTCGATCAACCCGCCGAGATCCTTGCGGAAGCGATCCTTGTCGAGCTTGTCCGCGGACTTGATGTCCCACAGCCGGCACGAATCGGGCGAGATCTCGTCGGCGACGACGATGCGCATCATGTCGCCTTCCCACAGGCGGCCGGTCTCGATCTTGAAGTCGACGAGGCGGATGCCGACGCCGAGGAACAGCCCCGATAGGAAGTCGTTGACGCGGATCGCCAGCGCCATGATGTCGTCGATCTCCTGGGGGGTCGCCCAGCCGAACGCGGTGATGTGCTCTTCCGAGACCATCGGGTCGTTGAGCGCGTCGTTCTTGTAGTAGAACTCGATGATCGAGCGCGGCAGCTGGGTGCCCTCCTCGAGCCCGAGCCGCGTCGCCAGCGAGCCGGCGGCGACGTTGCGCACCACCACCTCGAGCGGGATGATCTCGACCTCGCGAATCAGCTGCTCGCGCATGTTGAGCCGGCGAATGAAATGGGTCGGCACGCCGATGTCGTTGAGGTGCTGGAACACGAATTCCGAGATCCGGTTGTTCAGCACGCCCTTGCCGTCGATGATCTCGTGCTTCTTCGCGTTGAAGGCGGTCGCATCATCCTTGAAGTGCTGGATGAGCGTTCCCGGCTCCGGACCCTCGTAGAGGACCTTCGCCTTGCCCTCGTAGATGCGACGGCGGCGGTTCATAGGCGTGTACCGTGGTTTGAGGAAGTCCATCGGGCCGTGGCTCCTTGGCGACGCGTTGTGCGCGGATTCCGCGGCGTTCAGACCTCGCGAGAGGTCGGGCCGCGGGCACATGTCGTGACTGGGAACCCCGGCGACCGTGCCGCAAACTACCCGAAGCGCGCTGGCAGCACAACGCGTTAGCCGGATGGCGGATGCGTGCGGAACGCCTTCCTCGGCCTCGGGCAACGCCGGCATTTTTCCGCCGCACGCACGATTCTCAGGCCCTCCCCGTCATCCCGGGGCGCTGCTGCGCAGTCCCGGATGAGGGGATCGTGCCGGCGAGGATGCCCTTCGCCGGGACATGCAAATCCCTGCAGCCCTCACGCCGTCTTGTCCGGATACCGGCACAGGTCGGCGATCGGGCAGCGCGGGCATTCCGGCTTCCGCGCCCTGCAGACGTAGCGCCCGAACAGGATCAGCCAGTGGTGGGCGTTGAGGCGGTACGGCTCCGGGACGCGCGCCTCCAGCCCGGCCTGGACCTTGTCGGTTGTCGCGGCCACCACGAGCGGGATGCGATTCGCCACGCGGAAGATATGGGTGTCGACCGCGATGCGGGCTTCCCCGAAGGCGACGTTGAGCACCACGCTCGCGGTCTTGGCGCCGACTCCGGGCAGCACCTGCAGCTCCGCCTGGCTGCGGGGCACCGCGCCGCCGTGCCGCTCGACCAGGATCTGCGAGAGCGCGATCACGTTCTTCGCCTTGGTGTTGAACAGCCCGATCGTCCGGATGAAGTCGCGCACCCGCGCCTCGCCGAGCGCCAGCATCGCCTCCGGGTTGTCGGCGACGGCGAAGAGCGGCCCGGTGGCGCGGTTGACGCCGACATCGGTCGCCTGGGCCGACAGCACCACCGCCACGAGCAGCGTGTAGGGGTTGAGGAATTCGAGTTCGGCCCGCGGCTCGGGGTTGGCCGCCCTCAGCCGGGAGAAGATCTCCGCGAGCGTCTCGTCCCCCACCGGCTCGGGCGCCGGGGTGGCGCGTGCGACGATCGGTCGGGCGAGCGTGCCGCCGATCGCGGCTTTCTTCACGGCGGGCGGCTTCCTGGCTGGCATCGTCGGGTTATATTGGCCCCATGGCGAGCGGCAACCTCCACGTCCATCCGGACGGCCTCGATCCCGATACCATCGACCGGCCGGTCTTCTCGGCCACCATCCGGCCGGCCCAGTCCCTGAGCCGCGTCGGCTTCAAGGTGGTGATGACCGGCTGCTGCCTGGTCTCGCTGGTGATCTCGGTGTGGTGCTGGCGCATGGGCTTCTGGCCGGTCGCCGGGTTCTTCGGCCTCGACATGCTGGCGATCTACGCCGCCCTCAAGGTCAGCTTCCGCCGCGGCCGCTCCTTCGAGGAGGTGATGATCTCGCAGATCGAGATCCTGCTCACCCGCGTCAGCCACCGCGGCGAGCGCCGCCAGTGGCGCTTCAATCCGCTCTGGACCAAGCTCACCCAGGTCGAGGACGAGGAATACGGCCTGCAGCGCCTGACGCTGGTCTCGCGCCGCGAATACGTGGTGGTGGCCCGGGACGCTTCGCCCGACGAGCGCGCCCGCATCGCCCGCGGCCTCACCGGCGCGCTCGCGCAGGTGAAGAAGGGGTATTGAGGAGTTCGGGGCGCCGGGCCGCGTTCCTGTCCGGCCCTGATCCGCGTGGCGTCCCGCGGCGGTTCGATCGGGCTGCGTGTCCCGCATCCTCGCATGGGGGATGAGCTTCGCGCGCGCCGCGCTTGCTGCATTCATCATTCATCCCGGCACGGAAGATGCCTCGCCGGCCCGAGAGCGGAGGGAGGGCACGCGTGCAGGACAACGGGACGATCGACCGACGGACAATCCTCGGCGGGATCGCCGCCGCCGCCGTGATGAAGGCCGCGCCCGCCCGCGCGGCCGACGCGAACCCGATCACCGCCGCCTCGGCCGGAGAACTCGCGGCGGCGATCCGTGCCCGGCGCGTCACAGCGACGGAGGTGGTCGAGGCGCATCTCGCCCGCATCGCCGCGGTCAATCCGGCGCTCAACGCCGTCGTCCGGCTCACCGCAGACTCGGCGCGGCGCGAGGCGGCCGCCGCCGATGCCGCGCAGGCGCGCGGCGACGCCCTGCCGCCGCTCCACGGCGTCCCGGTGACCATCAAGGACACGCTGGAGACCGCGGGCGTGGTCTGCACCGGCGGCACGCTGGGCCGGGCCGCCTACGTGCCGAAGGCCGACGCCACCGCGGTCGCTCGCCTGCGCGCGGCCGGCGCCATCGTCCTGGGCAAGACCAACGTGCCGGAACTCGCCGGTGCGCTCGAGACCGACAACCTCGTCTACGGCCGCACGAACAACCCCTACGACCTCGCCCGCACGCCGGGCGGCAGCAGCGGCGGCGAGGCGGCGATCGTGGCGGCCGGCGGCT
>CAZZZJ010000058.1:0-1465 GCA_964658355.1 Beijerinckiaceae bacterium | reverse complement strand
CGCACGCCGGGCGGCAGCAGCGGCGGCGAGGCGGCGATCGTGGCGGCCGGCGGCTCGCCCCTCGGCCTCGGCACGGATGCGGGCGGCAGCATCCGCGTGCCGGCGCATTATTGCGGCCTCGCCGCCCTGAAACCCACTTCCGGCCGAATCCCGCGCACCGGACAGTTCCCCCGGCCGATGGGCGCCCGCAACAGCGTCTTCCACGTCAGCCTGATCGCCCGGCGCGTCGACGACCTGGCGCTCGCGCTGCCCCTCGTCGCCGGTCCGGATTTCCACGATCACACCATCGTCGACATGCCGCTGCGCGACCCGCGCGCCGTGACCCTGCGGGGGTTGACGCTCGCCTTCTTCGACGATGACGGCGCCTCGGCGCCGACGCCGGAGATCGCCGCCGCGGTGCGTTCGGCGGCCGACGCCTTCGCGGCGGCCGGCGTCACGGTCGAGGCGCGTCGTCTGCCGGACGCCGACAAGGCGGGGACCGTCTACTACGACATGACGCGGGGCGACGGCGGTGCCGGTACCCGTACCTTCCTCCGATCGATCGGGACCGATCGGATCTCGCCGCTGTTCGAGCAGTCGCTGACCTCCCGCTCGGCGCCGGCCATGGCCGGCATCACCGAGGCGCTCGCGGCGTTCGTCCGCTGGGACGCGTTCCGCAATGCGCAACTCGCCTTCCTCCAAGGATACGACGCGGTGCTCTCGCCGATCGCCCCCTACGTCGCGCCGCCGCACGGCAGCAGCTTCGATCCGATCCTGCAACGCGGGACGGGCTATGCGCAGAACCACAACCTCACCGGCTGGCCGGCGGTGGCGGTCCGGGTCGGCACCTCGCCCGAGGGGATGCCGATCGGCGTGCAGGTGGCGGCCCATCCCTGGCGCGAGGACGTCGCCCTGGCGCTCGGCCGTCACCTCGAGGCGCGCTTCGGCGGATTCGTCCCGCCGGCGATCTGACGGCGCCCTTACTCGCCCGGCGCCCAGTCGATCGTCGGGCGCTGCGCCAGGATGCGGTCGAAGTAGTTGGCCACCGCCTGCGCCCCGTCCGCGTGCATCATCGCCACCGGGTGGGCGAGGTAGGCGCGGGCCAGCTCGGCCGGCATCTCTCCGGCCTGAAGCGCGTTCAGGACCGCATCGATGAAGGCGTCGTTCGCCTCATTGAAATCGCCCGACAGCTTCTTGCGGTCGTTCAGCGCCTTGATCGCCATCGGCTCGGGTCCTCGCCCATTCGGCCACCGCAGGGTCGCGGCGCCACGGATCAACCAAGGAGCGGCGCCGAAGATCGTTCCTCACGGAGCCTGGCCGTCCCGAACACGGGTCGGTCTCCGGCGATGCGATGGCCGTTCCCGCCGGAACGCGGGGCCGACGGCGCCCGTCATCGCGCTGTCGCGGATTTTTCGCATCCTGCGCAATTCGGGTGTTGACGGGCCAAGGGCGCATCCGTATACCCCTGCTCATCGGCGCCGGCAGC
>CAZZZJ010000057.1:5688-12535 GCA_964658355.1 Beijerinckiaceae bacterium | reverse complement strand
CTGATCCTGATGACGCCGAAGTCGCTGCTGCGCCACAAGCGGGCGGTGTCCAACATCGAGATGATCGCGGAAGGCTCGAGCTTCCACCGCATCCTCTGGGACGACGCCGAGCACGACGAGACCGGCGTGAAGCTCGTGCGCGACGACAAGGTCCGCCGCGTCGTGCTGTGCTCGGGCAAGGTCTATTACGACCTGCTGGAGGAGCGCGAGAAGCGCGGCGTCAACGACGTCTACCTGCTGCGCGTCGAGCAGCTCTACCCGTTCCCGCTCAAGGCGCTGGCGAACGAGATGGGCCGCTTCCGCAACGCCGAGGTGGTCTGGTGCCAGGAGGAGCCCAAGAACATGGGCGCCTGGGCCTTCGTCGAGCCCTACCTCGAATGGGTGCTCGGCCAGGCCGGCTCCGCGGTGAAGCGCGCCCGCTACGTCGGACGTCCGGCCTCCGCCTCGACCGCCGTCGGGCAGATGTCGAAGCACCAGGCGCAGCTCCAGGCCTTCCTGAACGAGGCCCTCGCGGTCTGATTTTCCAATGACGCGGCGGCTCCTCGGGGTCGCCGCTTCCTATCCCGGCCGTCCGGTACGGCCCAACCGATCCGGCGTGAGCAACATGGCAACCGACATCCTCGTCCCGACGCTCGGCGAATCCGTCAGCGAGGCCACCATCGGCCGCTGGTTCAAGAAGCCGGGCGATACGGTCGCGGCCGACGAGCCCCTGGTCGAACTCGAGACCGACAAGGTGACCCTGGAGGTCAACGCGCCGGCCGCCGGCGAGCTCGGCGAGATCCTGGTCAAGGACGGCGAGACGGTGGAGCCCGGCGCGCTCCTAGGCTCGATCGTCGAGGCGAGCGGCGCTGGCGGCGCAAAGGTGGCGCCGAAGAAGGAGGCCGAGGCGAAGTCCGAGAGCCGCAGCGAGGCGCCGAAGGCGTCCAGCCCCGATGCGAAGGCGGTCGAAGAGGCCCCAGCCCAGGAATCGGCCGCCGGCTACGGCAACCACGGCGACGCGGCGCCCGCCGCCGCGCGTCCGTCCGGCGACAACGGCCCCGCCGTCGGCAAGCTGGCGCGGGAATCCGGCGTCGACCCGGCGAGCGTGAACGGCAGCGGCAAGGACGGCCGCGTCACCAAGGGCGACATGCTCGGCGCCATTTCCAAAGGTGCGTCGCAGCCCGCGCCCGCGCCGGCCAGGGAGGCCCGCCCGACGCCGCCGCGCCCGGCCTCGAAGCCGGACGACGCCGCCCGCGAGGAGCGCGTGCGGATGACCAAGCTCCGCCAGACCATCGCCCGCCGTCTCAAGGACGCGCAGGACACCGCCGCGATGCTCACCACGTTCAACGACGTGGACATGGGCGCCGTGATGGCGCTGCGCAGCCAGTACAAGGACATCTTCGAGAAGAAGCACGGCACCAAGCTCGGCTTCATGGGCTTTTTCACCAAGGCGGTGATCGGCGCACTCAAGGACGTGCCGGCGGTCAATGCCGAGATCGACGGCCAGGACCTCGTCTACAAGAACTACTACCACATCGGCATCGCCGTCGGGACCGACAAGGGCCTCGTCGTGCCGGTGGTCCGCAACGCCGACGACCTGTCCATCGCCGGCATCGAGAAGACGATCTCGGGCTTCGGCCGCAAGGCGCGCGACGGCAAGCTCTCGATCGACGAGATGCAGGGCGGCACCTTCACCATCACCAACGGCGGCATCTACGGCTCGCTGATGTCGACCCCGATCCTCAACGCGCCGCAATCGGGCATCCTCGGGATGCACCGCATCGAGGAGCGCCCGGTGGTCCGCAACGGCAAGATCGAGGCGCGGCCGATGATGTACCTCGCCCTCTCCTACGACCACCGCATCGTCGACGGAAAGGAGGCGGTGACCTTCCTCGTGCGGGTCAAGGAAGCGCTGGAGGATCCGGCGCGGCTCGTGCTGGACCTGTAAGGCCGCCGAGATGCTTCCCTCCGATGCCGTCGTGGTCGTCACCGGCGGCGGGCGCGGCATCGGCCGTGCGGTCTCCCTGCTCGCGGCGAAGCGCGGCTATCGCGTCTGCCTCGGCTATGTCTCGAATGCGGGCGCCGCCCGCACCGTCGTCGCGGATATCGAGGCGGCAGGCGGAAAGGCCGTCGCGGTCCGCTGCGACGTGGCGGACGAGGCCGACGTCGTCGCGCTGTTCGAGGCCGCCGACCGTCTCGGGACCGTCACGGCGCTCGTCAACAATGCGGGCGTCGTCGATCTGCCCGCTCGGGTTTCGGAGATGAGCGCCGCGCGCCTGCACCGGATGATGGCGACCAACGTCGTCGGCAGCGTCCTCTGCGCCCGAGAGGCGGTGCGGCGGATGTCGACCCGGTCGGGCGGGCGCGGCGGGGCGATCGTCAACGTCTCGTCCATCGCCGCGCGTCTGGGCGGGGCCGGCCAGTTCGTCGACTACGCCGCCTCGAAAGGGGCGATCGACAGCTTCACCGTCGGGCTGGCCCGCGAGGTCGCGGGCGAGGGCATCCGCGTCAATGCGGTCGCGCCTGGCATCATCGACACCGAGATCCATGCCAGCGGCGGCACGCCCGACAAGGCCGCCGCCCTCGGCCCGACCGTGCCGATGCGGCGCGCCGGCACCGCCGAGGAGATCGCCGGCCCGGTGCTGTGGCTGCTCTCCGACGAGGCGGCCTACACCACCGGCGCCATCCTCGACGTCTCGGGCGGCCGGTGATCTCCGCGAACGAATGACTCCGCCCGCGATCCGCCCCGGCGGTCGCCGCACGCGAATGCAGGAACGAACAGTCTCATGAGCACCTACGATCTTGTCGTCATCGGCACCGGCCCCGGCGGCTATGTCTGCGCCATCCGGGCGGCCCAGCTGGGCCTGCGCACCGCCGTCGTCGAGAAGCGCGCGACCCATGGCGGCACCTGCCTCAACGTCGGCTGCATCCCGTCGAAGGCGCTGCTGCACGCGTCCGAGGCGTTCGAGGAGGCAACGAAGCACTTCCCCGATCTCGGCATCGAGGTCGGCACGCCGAAGCTCGATCTGGCGAAGATGCAGGGGTTCAAGCAGAGCGGCGTCGACGGCAACACCAAGGGCGTCGAGTTCCTGCTCAAGAAGAACAAGGTCGACACCTTCCACGGCACCGGCAAAATCGCCGGCGCCGGCCGCGTCGAGGTCACGTCGGACGACGGCGGCAACCAGATGCTGGAGACCAAGAACATCGTCATCGCCACCGGCTCGGACGTCACGCGCCTGCCCGGCGTCGCGATCGACGAGAAGACCGTGGTCTCCTCCACCGGGGCGCTCGAACTCGCGGCCGTGCCGAAGACGCTCCTGGTGATCGGCGCGGGCGTGATCGGGCTCGAACTCGGCTCGGTCTGGCGCCGGCTCGGCGCCGAGGTCACCGTGGTCGAGTATCTCGACCGGGTGCTGCCGGGGATGGACGGCGAGGTCGGCAAGCAGTTCCAGCGGATCATGGCCAAGCAGGGCATCGCCTTCAGGCTCTCGACCAAGGTGACCGGCGTGACGACGGGCGAGGGCGGCGCCTCGGTGACCGTCGAGCCGGCGGCCGGCGGCGAGGCCGAGACGCTTCAGGCCGACGTGGTTCTCGTGGCGATCGGCCGCGTACCCTACACCGAGGGGCTCGGGCTGGAGGGCGTCGGCGTCGGGCTCGACAACAAGGGCCGGATCCAGACCGACAGCCACTACGCCACCAACGTCACCGGCATCTACGCGATCGGCGACGTGATCGCCGGGCCGATGCTCGCCCACAAGGCCGAGGACGAGGGCGTGGCGGTGGCCGAGATCCTGGCCGGCCAGTCCGGCCACGTGAACTACGCGGTGATCCCGAACGTGGTCTACACCTATCCGGAGGTCGCCTCGGTCGGGAAGACCGAGGAGGAGCTGAAGAAGGACGGGATCGCCTACAACAGCGGCAAGTTCCCGTTCACGGCGAACGGCCGGGCCAAGGCCAACGGCACCACCGAGGGCTTCGTGAAGGTGCTGGCCGATGCCGCGACCGATCGCGTGCTCGGCGTCCACATCGTCGGCGCGGATGCGGGCAACCTCATCGCCGAGGTGGCGGTGGCGATGGAATTCGGGGCGTCGGCCGAGGATATCGCCCGCACCTGCCACGCGCATCCGACGCTCACGGAAGCCGTGAAGGAAGCCGCGCTCGCGGTGGGCAAGCGCGCGATCCACGTGTGAGGATCGCCGTGCGCGCCCCGTCGCTCAGGCCGAGCGGCGGGCGGTGGCCAGCGCGGCGACGCGCAGCAGCGCGGTCGGTGCCGGCGGCGCGGTGATCGCGTTGAGCAGGTAGGGTCGCCGCAGCCCGAGCGCGTGGTGGAGCGCGAGGTCGATGTCGCGGGCGTGGAATGGCATCCGCAGAACGAAGGCGGCGCCGAAATAGCGCGCGGCCTGTGCGATCGGCTCGGGATCGCCGGTGGTCATCATGGTGAGGTGGGTCGCCAGACCCAGCGCCTGCACCTGGCAGGCGAGCTCGAGGCCGTCGGTCCCGCCGAGCTTCACGTCGACGAAGGCGAGGGCGTAGGCGCCGGTCCTCAAGAGCTTCAATGCGTGCCGGCCGCAATCCGTCTCGTCGATATCGAGCGTGAAACCGCTGCGCGCCAGCACCCGGCCGATCGCCACCCGCGCGGCGTCCGACGACGAGGCGAGCAGGATCCGCGTCGGCTTCCGGCGCCGGGCGTCGGCATGCATCAGGCTCTCGATATGGGCGGTGTCGAGAGGCACCTTCAGCACCTCGTAGGCGTTCAGCGACACCGCCAGTTCCTGCCATTGCGCGAACACGCGCGCGGCGATCAACACGAGGCATGGGAGCGTAGCACCGCGCTTTCGCGACACCGCCACCGCTTCGGGACCGCTGATGTCTTCGAGCTGGAGCCCGACGAAGGCCAGCGTCGGCCGCTGCGCGACGGCGATCTCGATCAATGCCTCGCCCGATTGCGTCTCGACGATCGTGGCCTTGGGATCGAAGCGCGCCACCACGGCCGCCAGCTCGGCCCGCCGTCCGGCATCGCGATCGGCGATCAGCACGGCGGCAGCACGCGGGGGCCGATCCGCATCGTCGTTTCCGGCGTCTTCTTCCGCCATGGTTCTCGCTCGGTCCAGGTCTATGAAGCAGGAATAGGGCTCAATCCTCTCAGCAACATTAATGTTCTGCCGGAATAGCACTAAACCTCAAGCTGAGGTTGTGCTGCCCTGTCTTGACATAAATGAAGTCATGGCGTCGTCCGCCCAATGGCCCGGCCGGCTCGGGGGTGGGTCGCGTCGAAGGCGCTCATCAGGCGCGCCGCATCGACCTTGGTGTAGAGCTGCGTCGTCGAGAGCGACGCGTGGCCGAGCAATTCCTGGATCGCGCGCAGTTCGCCCTGCCGCGCCAGGAGGTGCGTCGCGAAGGAGTGGCGCAACGCGTGCGGCGTGGCGCTCGCGGGCAGGCCGAGGACGCCGCGTGCGCCGGCGACGACGTACTGGATGATCCGCGGCGAGAGCGGGCCGCCGCGTGCGCCGACGAAGAGCGGGCCTTCGGGCGGCAGCGGATGTGGGCAGGCGGCGAGGTAGGCCGCAACGGCCTCGGCGACCACCGGCAGCACCGGCACCATCCGTTGCTTGTCCCCCTTGCCCAGCACCGTCACCGCATCGATGCCGGGAACCGGCGCATCCCGCCGGGTCAGCCCGAGCGCCTCGGAGATGCGCAGACCCGCGCCGTACAGGAGCGCGAGCACCGCCGCGTCCCGCATCAGGATCCAGGGCTCGCGGTCCTCGTCGGCGCGGAAGGACGCCTCGGTGAGCGCGCGCGCCGCCGCCACCGGGATCGGTCGCGGCAGCCGCCGCTCCATCTTTGGCGAGCGCACGGCGCCGAGCGCCGCGACGGTGCCGTGGCCCTCGCGCTCCAGATACGTCGCGAAGGAGCGCAGCCCCGCGAGCGCCCGCATCAGCGAGCGGCCGCCGACCTCGTCGGCCCGGCGCGCGGCCATGAAGGCGCGGATGTCGCGCGGCTTCAGGGCGACGATCGCAGGGATCGTCGGCGTTCCGGCGCGGGCGGCGAGATGGCCGAGGAACTGCCGCAGGTCGCGCTCGTAGGCCTCCACCGTGTTGCCGGACATCCGCCGTTCGCGGGCGAGGCTCTCGCTCCAGGCGCGGGCTGCGGCGAGCAGGCGGGGATCGCCCGGCATCGGAACCGGGGCGGGCGAGGTTTCGGCAGCGGCGAGGGCGGACATGGGCGTCAGTGGAGGCTTGCGCGGTTGCAGGTCGGTTAACGGCCTTCGCCGGGAGCGTCACTGTGCGGGCGCGGTCCTGTCGACAACGTGTTTGCAGGCGCGTCCGCCCTGGCACACCGCTTGCCCCGCCGCGCACGCACGTTTTTCCGAAACCCGACGAGTACCAGACATGAAGCGCCAAGACCTCACCGAGAAGCTGCTCGACATCAAGCGCGACAAGGGCTGGAGCTGGAAGTTCATCCAGGACGAGATCGGCGGACTGTCGCCGTTCCTGATCACCGCCGCGTGCCTGGGCCAGATGAAGCTGCCGAAGGCCCAGGCCAAGCGCGCCGCCGCCCTGTTCGGCCTCACCGAATCCGAGGAGCGCATGCTGAACGAGGCGCCCTATCGCGGCTCGATCCCGTCGATGCCGCCGACCGACCCGCTGATCTACCGCTTCTACGAGCTGGTGATGGTCTACGGGACGACCTTCAAGGAATTGATCCAGGAGGAGTTCGGCGACGGCATCATGTCCGCGATCGACTTCAACATGACCATGGAGCGCGAGGCCAACAACAAGGGCGACCGGGTCAAGCTCGGCATGTCGGGCAAGTTCCTGCCGTACAAGTACTACGGCAACGACGAGACCACCCCGGAATACGGCTTCAA
>CAZZZJ010000057.1:1753-5588 GCA_964658355.1 Beijerinckiaceae bacterium | reverse complement strand
CCTGCGCATGCTCGGCGATGTAGCGCCCGAGCGCGCCGGCCGCGTTGAGCATGTGCGCGCGCATGCGCCGCGCCGCCGCCTCGCCGTCGCCCTCGGCGATCGTGGCGAGGATCGCGCCGTGCTCGGCATGGGAGAGCCGGATGCGGTCGCCCTGGCGGAGCTGCGTGCGGCGGAAGGCCGAGAGCCGGGTGCGGATCGCCAGCGCCTGCTCGGCCAGGAACCCGTTATGGGTGGCCGCGTAGAGCCCCTCGTGAAACTGGCGGTTCAGGCCGTCGTAGGCGTCGAGGTCGCCGGCCTCCACCGCCGCACCCGAGCGACGGTGCAGATCCATCAGGGCGCTGAGTTCGAGCGGGCGCATCCGGTAGGTGGCGAGCCGCACGCAGAGCGCCTCGATCTCGGCGGTGGCCTCGAACATGTCCATGATCCGCTCCGGCGTCATCCGGGCGACGACCATGCCGCGGCGCGGGCGCTGCTCCGCGAGGCCGCTGAAGGCGAGTTGCCGCAGCGCTTCCCGCACCGGCGTGCGCGAGGCGCCGAACCGGTCGGCCAGCGTCTGCTCGTCGAGCGCCGTGCCGGCGGCGAGCTCGCCCGCCGCGATCGCATCCGTGAGCGCGTCGCGGATGCGCTCGGAGATCAGGATCCGCTCCTCGGTGTCGATGCCCGCGTCCATGGCTCCCTCGTCTGCGACCGGGACGGCATCAGCCGACGATCGCTCGCACCGTCAGGAACAGCACCGAGGGGCCGACGAGGCATCCGATGCCGGTGTGGAACGTCGCGGTCAGCGCGCCGTAGGGCACGAGCTTCGGATCGGTGGCCGCGAGGCCGCCCGCCACCCCGCTGACCGTGCCCATCAACCCGCCATAGGCCATGGCCGAGCGCGGGTTGTCGAGGCCGATGAGCTTGGCGACGAGCGGCGTGCCGACCATCACGCCGACCGCCTTGGTCACGCCGGTGGCGATCGACAGCGCCATCACCGTCGAATCGGCGCCGAGCGCCGCGCCGGTGACCGGGCCGACGATGTAGGTGATCGCGCCCGCGCCGATCGTCGTGATCGAGACCGCGTCGTGGTAGCCGAAGGCCACCGCGGTCAGCGTGCCCACGAGGAAGGGCAGGAGCGTGCCGAGCGCCAGCGCCAGAACGCCGACGAGGCCGGCGCGCCGCGCCTCGACCACGTCGACCTCGAAGGCGGTGGCGACGATGGCGAAGTCGCGCAGCATCGCCCCGCCCATCAGCCCGATGCCGGCGAGCGCCGGGATGTCGGCCAGCCCCTTCTTGCCTCCCGTGTAGACGCCGCCGAAATAGGCCAGCACGAGGCCGAGCACGATGGCGATGGCCGAGCCGTGCACCCGCCCGTTGGTCAGCGTTCGCGCGGCGACGTTGGACGCCAGCATCAGCGCACCGACGACCGCGAAGGCCGCCACGAGGCTCTGCTCGACGAAGACGTGTTCGAGTCCGTGCCACATGCCGCTCATCCCTTCCGGCTCGCGGCGATCGCCGAAGCGTCGGCGAGCGGATCGTCCGCTTCGCCGCCGATCATCGCGCCGCCGTGCTCGACCCCGGGGCTGCCCGCGTCCCGGCCGCCGATGCGGCTGAGCAGGGCGACCGCGGCGAAGCAGATCGCCAGTGAGCCGAAGGCGGCGATGATCACGATCGGGCCCCCGCTCACCGCGGCGACGACGTTCTGCTGAGCGGCCATCGCGACGACGATGGGGATGTACATGCCGCCCCAGAACTCGACGCCGAACTTGACGTTCTTGCTCAAGCGGCCGTGCCGCATCAGCCAGACGCGGGCGGCGATGAGCAGGATCATGGCGATGCCGACGCCGCCGACATTGGCCTTCACGCCGAGCGCGATCCCGAGGAGATCGCCGAGATACACGCCGACCAGCGTGCAGGCGGCGAGCAATGCGACTCCGACGATGATCACGTCGGAGCCCTCCCGCAGAGGTCGTCCCGATCTGGATCGGGCCCTGGAAGCGGCGGCACGATGGTCTGGGGCATCCGGCGTATCCGTCCCGAACTCGTGATTCGTTCTCGTTGTCATCAAGTATGCAAAATATTGACAATCCGGCAAGCTGGGATACGGTCATGTGATCGAGGGCGGCACTCGCATACGAGAACGCGCCTAAGCCCGTGCAGCGCATGCGAGCGCGGCGCGTGAGGTGGACGTCGAGAGGCTCCGGATGACCGATTGGTGCAAGCAGAGGACGGCGCGTGACGCGCGGATCGCGGCCGGCCGCGGCTACGCCGACGGCAAGGTCGTTCCGGCCGCAAGGGTCGTCGCCCTGCTGGAAGCCGTGCTGCGCCCGGGCGATCGGGTCTGCCTCGAGGGCGACAACCAGAAGCAGGCCGATTGCCTGGCCCGCGGGCTCGGCGCCTGCGACCCGGCCCGGGTCCACGACCTGCACATGGTTCAGTCGGGCATCGTGCTGCCCGAGCACCTCGACGTGTTCGAGACCGGTATCGCCAGGCGCCTCGACTATTCCTATTCCGGCCCGCAGGGGGCACGCATCGCGAAGATGCTCTACGGCGGGCAGATCGAGCTCGGGGCGGTGCACACCTACCTGGAGCTGTTCGCACGCTACTTCATAGACCTGACGCCGAACGTCGCGCTCATCGCCGGCGTCTCGGCCGACCGCGACGGCAACCTCTATACCGGGCCGAACACCGAGGACACGCCGACGGTGGTGGAGGCCACGGCCTTCAAGAACGGCGTGGTGATCGCCCAGGTGAACGAGATCGTCGAGCGGGTGCCCCGCGTCGACATCCCCGGCGACCGGATCGACTTCGTCGTGGAGGCCGACAAGCCCTTCTACGTCGAGCCGCTGTTCACCCGCGATCCGGCCGCCGTCACCGAGACGCAGATCCTGATGGCGATGATGGCGATCAAGGGGATCTACGCCGAGTACGGCATCCGCCGGCTGAACCACGGCATCGGCTTCGGCACCGCGGCGATCGAGTTGCTGCTGCCGACCTATGCCGAGCGCCTCGGGCTGAAGGGCAGGATCGCCACCAACTGGGCGCTCAATCCGCATCCGACGCTGATCCCGGCGATCGAATCCGGCTTCGTCGAGCAGGTCCACTGCTTCGGCTCCGAGGTCGGGATGGACCGCTACATCGCGGCCCGGCCCGACATCTTCTTCACCGGCGCGGACGGGTCGCTCCGCTCGAACCGCGCCTTCTGCCAGACGGCGGGCCTCTATGCCTGCGACCTGTTCATCGGCTCGACGCTGCAGATCGACCTGATGGGCCATTCCTCCACCGTCACCACCAACCGCGTCGCGGGCTTCGGCGGCGCGCCGAACATGGGCTCCGACCCGCATGGCCGCCGCCACCCGTCCGACACCTGGATGAAGGCCGGGCGGGAGGCGGGCGGCACCGGCGATCCCGCGTTGATGCGCGGTCGGAAGCTCGTGGTGCAGCTCGTCGAGACCTTCGGCGACGGGCTCGTGCCGGCCTTCGTCGAGCATCTCGACGCCCTGGAACTGGCCCGGAAGATCGGCCTCGAACTCGCGCCGGTGATGGTCTACGCCGACGACGTCACGCACATCGTCACCGAGGAGGGCATCGCCAACCTCCTGCTCTGCCGCGACGCCGACGAGCGCGAGCAGGCGATCCGCGGGGTGGCCGGCTACACCGAGGTCGGCCGCGGGCGGGACAGAGCGAAGGTCGAGGAACTGCGGGCGCGGAACATCGTGCGCCGCCCGGAGGATCTCGGGATCGAGCCGCTCGACGCCGACCGCTCCCTGCTCGCGGCGCGGTCGATCAAGGACCTCGTGCACTGGTCGGGCGGCCTGTACGAGCCGCCGGCCCGGTTCCGGAACTGGTGAGGCTG